>DASYNU010000076.1:0-40647 GCA_036008345.1 Bryobacteraceae bacterium | reverse complement strand
CCAGGAGCTGCCGTAACACGCTAGTGATCTCGGTCACGCCTTCCCGGCTCAAGTCGACTGCGCCTTTTGTTACTTTCGCTGTTGCACTCTGTGTCATTTTTCTTTCATCGCCGAGCTCACGCCGTGCCCTTTGCCGTCACTGCACCTTGGCCGACCGGCTGCTTGAGAAACCCCAGCAGATCGGCATTGATCTGGTCTGTGTTGGTCGCAGGCATGCCATGCGGAAAGCCTGGATAGACCTTCAGCGTCGCGTTCTTCAGTATCTTCGCGGACATCAGACCTGCTGCGCCGATCGGCACAATCTGATCGTCGTCGCCATGCATGACGAGTACGGGGATGTCGATTTTCTTCAGGTCTTCGGTGAAGTCGGTCTCCGAGAACGCCTTAATGCAATCGTAGTGGGCCTTGACACTTCCCATCATGCCCTGCAACCACCAGTGCTCACGAATGCCCTCCGAGATCTTTGCGCCCGGGCGGTTGTATCCGTAGAACGGCAGTGTGATGTCTTTGTAAAACTGTGGCCGGTTGGCCGCGAGCGCTGCCCGCAGTTCGTCGAAGACCGATATGGGCAGGCCGCCCGGATTCTTTTCCGTCTTTAGCATGAGCGGCGGAACAGAGCTGATCAACACCGCTTTCGAGATGCGCTTGGAGCCGTGCCGGCCCAGGTAGCGCGCTACTTCACCGCCGCCTGTCGAGTGACCCACCATGATGGCGTCCTTCAGATCGAGTTTTTCAATTAACGCGGCCAGATCGTCAGCATAGGTGTTCATTTCATTGCCGTCCCAGGTTTGCGTGGAGCGCCCATGGCCTCGCCGGTCGTGCGCGATGACGCGATAGCCTCGCTGCCCGAAGAACAGCATCTGCCCGTCCCAATCGTCCGCGGTGAGCGGCCAGCCGTGAGAAAAGACGATGGGCTGTCCGGCGCCCCAGTCCTTGTAGAAAATGGACGCGCCGTCTTTGACGGTGATATTACTCATGTGATCATCTCCCACTTTGAAGTATGAATCAGTTGAACTTGGAAGGAATCCTGAAATCGAGTGATTCTCTAATACCACTTTTGGTCGCCGGCAACTTTAGTTCCAGTAGCTGCGATCCAGGCTGCGGTATTGCACGGCTTCCGCCAGATGTTTGGCAGAGACGGATTCCAAGCCTCCCAAATCGGCGATGGTGCGGGCTACTTTGAGTATCCGATCATGCGCGCGTGCGCTGAGGCCCATACGGCGGACCGCCATTTCGAGCGTGCGTTCGCCCGCGTCGTCGAGAGCGCAGAGTTTGCGCAACTGGCGTGAAGGGATGCGAGAGTTGTAGAACCCACGCTGCTGTTGGATGGCGCGCGCGGCTTGCACTCGATCCCGCATTTCGGCGGATCCAACGCCCGCGTCTTTGCCGCGCAGTTCTTTATACGCGACGGCGGGAACTTCGATATGCATGTCGATCCGGTCCAGCAATGGGCCGCTCACCTTGCTCAAGTATCGTTGGATGATAGCGCCCGTACAGCGGCATTCGCGCGTGGGGTCGGAAAAATAGCCGCATGGGCATGGATTCATCGCGCCGATCAAAATGAAATCCGACGGAAACGAAAGCGTCATGTTGGTTCTGGCTAAAGTAACCGAGGATTCCTCCAGCGGCTGGCGCAGCATCTCGAGAACGTTGCGGGGAAATTCTGGCAGCTCATCCAGAAACAGCACCCCATTGTGCGCCAGGCTGACCTCGCCGGGCCGCGGAGTGCCTGAACCGCCGCCGATCAGTCCGGCATCGGAAACCGTGTGATGTGGCGACCGGAAAGGCCGCTGCGCCAGCAATCCCACGCCGCGCGGCAGCAGGCCGGCCACGCTATGCACCTGGGTGGTCTGGATGGCCTCCTGAAACGTCAGCGGCGGAAGGATGCCGGCGAACCTTTTGGCTAGCATGGTCTTGCCGGACCCGGGCGGCCCGATCATCAGCAGGTTGTGGCCACCCGCGGCCGCCACCTCGAGCGCCCTCTTGGCCGTCGTTTGTCCACGCACCTCGCAGAAATCGGGAAAGGTCTGATCCAGCGGGACCGCGGTTGCAGCAGCGGACGATGCCGGCTGAAACTTGTCCGGCTGATTCAAACAGGCCACCACTTCTGACAGATGCCGCATCCCGAACACGCGCACGCCCTCGGTGACGGCGGCCTCGGCTGCATTGTCGGCCGGAACCAACAGATTGGGGATGCCTTGGCGCCGCGCGCACACCGCCATGGACAAAACACCGCGCACCGGACGCAGCGTGCCATCCAACGACAGCTCGCCCACCAGCAGATGGTCATCCGTGCGGCCGATGGTTCCCATCGCGCCTAAAATCCCGAGCGCCATGGGTAGATCGAAGCCCGCGCCTTCCTTGCGGATGTTGGCGGGCGCAAGATTGATGGTTACGGATTTGTTGGGATATCCGAAACCGGAGTTCATGAGCGCCGATTTGATCCGTTCGCGGCTCTCCCTTACCGCGGTGTCGGGCATTCCGACGGTGATGAAATCCCGCGCGTTTCCGCCGGAATACATGTCTACTTCGACATCGATCAAATGCGCATCAATGCCAAATACAGCCGCACTTCGGGTTCGGAACAGCGCCATGTCCGAAGAGGTAGTGGGATGACGGCGGGATTGCTCTCCGGCTTCCCCGCGAATGAGAATGAAACAGTATGGATGTGCACCTGGTAGATGGAACCTATGAGCTGTTCCGCCACTTCTTCGCCGTGCCCTCGTCCTTGGACGCGAACGGCAAAGAAGTTGGCGCCGTGCGGGGCGTTCTGATGTCGGTGTTGGGATTGATCGAAGGTGGTGCGACGCACGTCGGCGTGGCCACCGATCACGTCGTAGAGTCGTTCCGGAACCAGCTCTATCCTGGATACAAAACCAGCGAAGGCGTGCCGGAGCCGTTACTCGCGCAATTTCCCGTGTTGGAAGAAGCGCTGGAATCCATGGGAGTGATGGTCTGGCCGATGGTGGAATACGAAGCGGACGATGCGTTGGCTTCAGCGGCCGTGAAAGCGGCTCAAGATGAGCGCGTGCGGCAGGTGTTTATCTGCACTCCGGACAAGGATCTCGCGCAGTGCGTGACAGGGGGCCGCGTGGTGCAGTTAGACCGGATGCGTGGAATCCTGCGCGACGAGCCTGCTGTGGTAGCGAAGTGGGGAGTGAAGCCGGAATCGATCCCGGATTATCTGGCCGTGGTCGGCGATAGCGCGGACGGTTTTCCTGGCTTGCCGGGATGGGGCCCGAAGGCCGCTGGGCTGATGTTTTCCGAGCATCCGCACTTCGAAGATATTCCCAAGGACTGGCGGCAGTGGCCGTCTTCGATGCGTGGTGCGCAACGCCTGGCTGGTGTGCTGTTCGAGCAATGGAACGACGCGCTTCTATATCGGACACTCGCCACGTTGAGGCTGGATGTTCCGGTATTCGAAACGGTGGACCAGCTTCAATGGAAGGGCCCGCAGCCCGAGTTCCAGCGTCATTCACCCGGGCTGAAAGCGCGTGCGATAGCGGCATTCGCTAAACGTAAGTGAACCGCGACCGTGAGAAGCCTTGAAAAATTCAAAGGCACCGGTAACGATAGGTTGTTACCGAACCGCGACCGTGAGGGAGTCGGTGCCTTTTGAAACTCACTCAACCGAAAACTGCTGCCGCGCCTCATAATTCTGCCCGCCAAGATTATCTCGAACGGTTAGCACGATAGTGTACTGGCCCGTCACCTGATCCTTCGGGAAATTAAGATTGAGAACGCCGGGCTGATAGCGTTGCGGATAAAACGGCTTATCCTTTTGCGCGGCGGCGTGCGGCTCGGAATAGGCCACGCTGCCGTCCGAGCGCAAAACGGTGAGCCCATACTCAATGTCATACTGGTTCCCATCGCCCAACTTGTAACCGGTCATCATGAAACGCGCCCACAGCGAATCACCCGGACGATACGCCGCCACCTGCAACGGTTTGGTATCGTCCTCGCTTCGCAGAAATCGAAAATCGCGCACCACCAGAGAATCGCTCGGCGCTACCTCGCGGCCATGCACCTGAAAAGTGGCGCGCGCTTCCACAGTCGCCTGGTTACGTTCGTCGCGCACCTTCACCAGCACCTGATATTCGGCCGAATCCGCTAAAGGAGGCATCACGATAGTCTCGCGTAGCTTCGGCTTCCAATCTTTATCCTCCGGAGCCAGCGTGGCTTCCACCTTGTCGCTGGAAGATGGTTGCAGCAGAATCCCACGCGCATCCTGGGCTTGAATTTGATACGTCAGGAATATTTCGTTTTTATCCGACTTGCTATAGCCATCCACCAGGCAACTGAAGAAGATGGATTCCCCCGCCAGGAACTGATAGCTGGATGCCAGCCCCGGACCATCCTCAGTTTGCGCGAAGGCCAACTTGAGGATCGCGAGTTTTTTCTCAGCGGCTGCAGCATCGCATACCAATGCGGCCGTAAACCACAAAATCGCCGGGAGCCGTTTCATGGAACGTCACTTTCTATTCTAATTGCTGTAGGGCAGGTGGTTAACCTGCGCGCCGGTAGTGCGCTAAATCTGCGTCCCTGAGCTATTGGGATTGGTTGATCTCAAATCGGGTATGACATTGCGTGCATTCATAGGTATGGGTATCGGACGCTACCGTTCCATCGGCACGCTTGTACCCCGCTGACTTCATTTGACCTCTAGGGATGTTTCGTAGCACAGCCGTGCAACGCGGGCAAAATTTAACGTCTGGCTGCGGACCTGTGCGATTTGCCATGAGATGGATTTTATCATTCACCGAGAGTTCGGACGCTTCGCAAACCAAAAGATAGCAATCACGGCCAGAAGAGGTAATCCGAACCAAGGGAATCTGAGTGCTAGTGCGACAATCCCACAGAGCACGAAGATGGTTATGCATCCCTTGCTACCGCGAGGCCGGTCTGGCGTTTCAATTGGTCCGTCCCATTGAGGATCATGCATCGCTGCCACATTTGTCGCAGGCGATCATATCACGGCTGTGGTTTACGCGCCGATTGCCAAGCGGCGCACGTTCAGACGGGTTAACAACCCTCCGCAGGTTGGCAACCTGCCCTACATCCGTTGACTTCCCCGCCAGTATTGAAGCACAGTGGAACGAGTGCCGATCATCCTGATCCTGTTGCTGCTGGCCCAGGCCACGCATCCAGTCACCGGACGCGAGATTGCTCCGGTGATGGGCGCTTCCGGAGCTGGCTGGCTGGACCGTCCTGAACGCGAAGCAGAGGAGGCGCCGGAGTTGGCGCTGGACGCGCTTGGACTCCGCGCCGGCATGGTGGTTGCCGACGTGGGCGCCGGCACGGGCTATATGTCGCTGCGTATGGCGCGGCGCGTGGGGCCGTCCGGCAAAGTTTATGCCAATGATCTGCAGCCGGAAATGCTCCAGAAGCTGCGCGCCAATAGCCAGCGCGAAAAGCTCTCGAATGTCGAAACGGTGCAGGGAACGGAGGCGGATCCGAAGCTGCCGCCGAATACCATGGATCTGGTATTGCTGGTGGATGTCTACCACGAGTTTTCGCAGCCGCAAGCCATGCTGGATAAAATCCGCGAGTCACTGAAGGCCGACGGGCGGTTGGTTCTGCTGGAATATCGCAAGGAGGACCCCAAGGTCCCGATTCGTCCGGAGCACAAGATGAGCGTCGCGGAGGTGAAGACGGAAGTGGAAGCCGAAGGATTCAAGCTGGATCAGGTGATCGAAAAACTTCCGCGCCAGCACATCATCATCTTCCGGAAGGCGGCCAAAGACCGTAAGGCGGAGAAGGTTGGCTAGTGGATACCAATATTCTCTCCGGCATTCGCGTGGTGGATTGCGGAACCTACATCGCGGGTCCCGCCGCGGCCGTGGTTATGTCGGACTTCGGCGCAGAAGTAATCAAGATCGAGCGGCCGCCTTATGGCGATCCCTACCGGTATCTTTCGCTGGTTCCAGGCATGCCCGCATCTCCACTCCCTTATTGCTGGATACTGGACGGCCGCAACAAGAAGAGCGTCGCGCTGGATCTGAATGATCACGCGGCGCGCGAGGCGCTGCTTGCGATAGTTCGCAGCGCCGACGTGTTCATCACAAATTATCAGGGTCCGCTGATTCAAAAGTTCCGCGTGGCGTACCAGGATCTGGCGCCGCACAATCCGCGCTTGATCTACGCGCATCTCACCGGCTACGGCGAAACCGGGGACGACGCGAATCAGCCAGGCTACGATATGACGGCGTATTGGGCCCGCTCCGGACTGATGCAGACCATCTACAACGCCGATGCGGAGCCAGCGCAATCGCCCGCCGGTTTCGGCGATCATCCCACTTCGATGGCTTTGTTTGGCGGAATAATGCTGGGGCTGTATCGCCGCGAGATCACCGGGCAGGGGATGAACCTCACCACGTCCCTGATGGCGAACGGCGCGTGGGCCAATGCTTGCAGTATTCAGGCGGCGCTGGTTGGCGCCGAGTTCCTGCCCAAATGGACGCGCTCCACCACCGTCAACCCCATCGTGAATCACTACGTGACGCGCGATGGCCGGCGCTTCATTACGTGCTGCTTAGATCCGCAGAAGGACTGGCCGAATCTTTGCCGGGCGCTGGAGCATGCGGAGTTGATCGACGATCCACGCTTCGCTACGCCCGAGCTTCGGCGCGCCCACGGCCCGGAACTGGTGGCGATCATCGATCGAACCGTGGCTTCGAAAGACATGGCCGAGTGGAATGAGATCTTCCGGCGCAACGATGTAATTTGGAGCCCCGTGCCGGGCACCCAGCAGGCGGCTCGCGATCCACAGATGGAAGCGAACGGCGTCTTTGCTGAAATCGAGCCTGGTTTGCGAACAGTATCGAATCCGTTAACGATAGCGGGCGTGGAAAAAGTCAAGCCCAGGATGGCGCCGAAAGTGGGCGAGCACACTGCCGAGGTTTTGCGAAGCGCCGGCCTTTCTGAGGATGCGATCCACCGGCTAACTAACAAAAACTGATTTACATCCCGCCAGGTACGTAAACCGTCGACGGACCCAGCAGCATCACATGCCGAACTTCCGTTTTGAGTTTCAGCCGTGCCTGCCCAGCCTTACCTTGTGTAATAAAAGTAAGCACGTGCTGATTGTTGAAATGCTGGTTCAGCTCCTTAAAATAAGGAGCGAACGATACCGGGTTCGAATCTCCCTGCCAAAAAAATTCACCGCCGGTATCTTCGGCTAGTCGTGCCAGGAAATTCTGGCCCCAGTTGATCTGCCAATAGCTATGGCCGTAATGGCCGGCGGCGCCGAAATAGATGGAATGGACAACCACGCCCGCGCGCTGCGCCACCGCGATGGCGCGATCGAGATATGGATTGATGGGGCCCGGTCCATTGTCAGGATCGATGCCGCTTGAAACCATCACAACCTCGCGCGCCTGCTGGCCGGCGGGCCATTTCTGAATCAAGTCGATCAACGCCAGGTACGGGCTTGCGGACGCGCCGGGCTGGCCGAGCGGCAGGCGAATCGCCTTGGCCGCAAGCGCGTGGTCCGCGGTGGGTTTTTGTAGTGCCTCCACGGTTCCGTTTCGTAGATAGCCGATGCCGACCCGCGTGGTGGCAGGCTGTCCCAGAACGAATTTGCGAAGATCTTCGAATTGGGTGCCGAGCGATGAATCGGTGCCATCGTCGATCAGCAGCCAGAGTTCCAGGCCTACGCCGTCACTCTGAATTGGCGTCCAATCTGTCACCCGCATGCGCTGGTTATCCAGGTAGACCATCACGTCATCCTTGGTGAGATTAGGCGGCGCAGCATCCTTCTGCGCTTCAACAGTTACCACAACTCGGACCGGCTGGTCCTGGGCACGCGCCGGACCGATGAAAAAACAGACTGCGAGAAAAGCGGGCAGAATTCGTATACTGAGCATCTCAGTGCCCTCCCTAAATAGGACGCACGCGGAGCCCCCGGCGATTCGGCAATTGCTAGCTTCCCGAAGCACCGGCTCCCTCACGGTCGCGGCTCGGCTCCCGTTACCGAACCGCGACCGTAAGGGAGCCGGTGCCTTTTGGAATCACCTAAATGCCGGTAAATACTCCCAAAAGTCGAAGCGCGATGGTGGCCCCGTAACGGAGCTTCGCAAAACGCGGCGGGGGTGGTTCGCACAGCATCACGCCCTCGCTGCTCGGACCTTCTACCGTCACCCGCAACTCCGGCACTAGACCGCTATCGCCCGCCAAAATCGGCAGCAGGCGCTGTTGGATTTGCGTCGCCGAATAAGTCACCGCCGACGGTCTCCAACCCAACTCGGGAGCAATGGTGAATCCGGATTGCCAACCCTCACCCGGCGAGAATGGCCGCGCGAGCGCCAACACGGGCAGCAGTTTTCGCCTGGGATCGGCAGCCAGCAACGGCAGGATGGGATGGGCGAACGCGAACACGCTTATGGATGCTGTATAAGTTGCCAGCTCGAAAAATCCGGATCCCCACGGCGGCAGCCGCGATCGTATCGAGGCCTCCAGCGATCCCGCGAAGCTCGGCGGACCAGCCGGACCAGAAAGCCGCCACGATCCTCGTTTGAGCTCCCGCAGTTTGACGATGACATCCGCAACGCCCTTCTTTTCACCCGGACGAATGATTACCTGGCTCGCGTCCATCGGCTCGAACAGCTTGCTGCGGTTCAAGCGGTCGATGCTTTGGCGCAGCCGGCGGCCATCCAGCAACTGGCCTTCTTCGATCAGAAAATTCCGGCGCAGCATCGCATCGCGGTAATGACGATTGCCCGAGAATTCGATGCGCCCTACGCGATACACGCTGCCGCGTTCAATAATCGTGGTCAGATCCGCATCCCGCACGCTGAGCGTAGCCCTGAAATCCAGGATGCCCCGGCTTTCCGCCTCACGGCGCTCCCGAAACAGCGCGGCGCACAAGTCGCACGGGCGCTGTTTAGTCTGATAGAGAGGCCCCGGGTCGGTGCGAATCCTCACTTCCGCGTCTTTGCCATGGATCTCGGTACTTTCGAGCCAAACTTTGGCGTCGAAATAGCCTTTGGAAATGTAGAGGGAACTGAGGCGCGCGAGATCCGCATCCACAGCTTCTCTCGAATAGCTGGGCAACAATCGCCAACCGGGAAGATGCCGGATTCGTAAGGCGCGCAGCGTTTGCCGTAGCTCGGTGCGATCCACCGCGCCGTCGCCCGTGAACTGAATATTTGTCACACGAATCCGCTCGCCCGGCGTGATGTTGAGATGCAGATCGGCCTGGCCTGGGGCAATCTCGATAAGTTCCGGATTGACCCGCGAGTTCGAATAGCCCTGCGCGGCGAGTTGCCTGCGAGCTTCCAGCGCCACCGCCTGCGCGCGCCGCCGGTCCACGCGCGTGCCTTCAGGAATCGTCAACCGCACACCTAGAGTAGATGGTTCAATCAGCACTTTGCGGATCAGGAACGGCCGCGCCTCCACCACGTGAAAGGTCACCGCGGTTCCGTCATCACGGGGCGTGGTGTCAACGCGAATATCTTCAAAGCGTCCGGAGGTCCACAATTCACGAACATCCTGGGCGATGATGCCGGCGTTGAATGGCTGGCCCACCTGTGTCGCCAGGGTGACTGGCAGCCTGGTCCCTGCGAGCGCGACCGATCGGATTATGGGCGCCTTCGAAATAGCCGGATCAATAGGCGATCCCGCGTAAACGGCCGGCGGGAGAATGAAAGCAAAAGCAACTGCGGCATGCATGTACCATTCGCCCAGTGCAGTTGTTGTTCCACTTTGAATGATCGTTACCGAATCGCAGCGGTAAGAATCCGTGAAGAAATCAAAAGCACCGGTCGCTTACGCTCGCGGTTCGGAACGAATGTGGCATGTTTAGAGAACGTTACCGAACCGCGACCGTCAGGGAGCCGGTGCCTTGGGTAAACGCTCCTTACTTCGTGTAAACTAGGTCTCTCCGGCCCATGCCACACCCCAAGTACTCGCACGCAAAGGTGCTTATTCTCACTTTTATTGCGATCGCGTTTCCCTTTTTTGTGAACGAATTCTTGGGTAAAGCCACATTTCTCGACTCGCGCTACTTAAGCTTCTGGACGCCTAGCTTCTGGTACCGGCATTTCGGCCCGGACGGCCCGCGCAAGACGCGCATTGATGAATTCAAGATTGTGATCATCGATCGCGATGCGGAACCTCAAAGTACATTGGGTGTGAATCGTTGTACACATCGCGCGTTCATGGCGAAGCTGCTCGCTAAGGTCGCGCAAGCTGATCCGCGTCTCATCGTGGTGGACAAATGGTACGCCGCGGTTGCCTCCGATGTTTGTCCGGTGGGGAAAGATGGCAAGGATGGGACAGCCAAGCTCAAAGACGCGATTCGAGATGTTTCCGCCAAGGTACCTCTGGTCATTGCCGTGGAAGCATTCAACCGTGCGAGCATCCAGCAGATATGTTCTGAATTGCATTCCGAGGAGTTGCAATCCGACGAGATGGTCCTCAGCAAATACCAAGTTCTCAATCAGGACATTCCGGCCGATCGCGTAAGACTGGGTTTGGCATCGATATCCAAAGACGAACGAAAAATCCCGCTGAGCTGGATGGCCTTTGGCGACTGCAAGGAAGTCGGACACAAGGCTCCTAAGATGTGGCCGACCGTGGCGGCTGCCGCAGCGGAATTACTGGATCCCAACATCATGCAGGACAACAATCTTGCAAACCTGCAGCGATCGGTCACCTATCCGTACACCAAACTGCTTCTCGAAGGCACGTTTGCATCGGTTTCCGCTCTCAGCCTGGTCTGCAATCAAAAAGGCGTGGACGTCGAATGGCAAAACTGCGGCGGCCAGGAGGGTGACAGCAAGGCCTTGGATTCACTGCGTCACAAGGTGGTGATCATCGGAGAGAAGTGGGTGGATTTACACGAAACGGATGCCGGCGTTCTCACCGGTCCGCACCTGCAGGCTAATTACATCGCCGCCCTGCTGGACGAAAGCTTGTTGCTCCCAGCTCCCCAATTCGTGAACTACGCGGTAAGCGCCGTTTGGTTCATCTTGATATTTTTGCTGTTTTATTGGTGGAAACCGGCCTGGCCGGAATTGTCGCTGGTTGCGGGCCTGCTTGCGACATTCTGTATGGGCTGGTTCGTCAATTCCGTGATTACCAAGCAGTTTGGAGTGTTTGCTAACGTGCTTCCTCCCACACTTCTTGAGATAATAGGGCTATACTTGGCTCGAAGGATCGAGATGCTCCTGGAACACCAGAAGCATCCCAGGGGAGCGACAGGAAGATGAGCGTATGATCGTTGCGCGTTTAATCCGAACTGGTGCGCTGTGCATTTCTGTTTTCCTGGCGAGCGGCCAGCTTGTTTGGGGCGGTCAAAGCAATCCGCCTGAAAAGGATAAGGAACAGGCCGGCTCGCAGGCCGGAAGCGGCGGCAGAGCCCCGGATCAGTTGGGTTCACGTGGAGCCACCGAATCGCCTATGCGGACTTCCGATCCTTCCAAAACCACCAAGAAGAAAAAAAGCAAGAAGCCGGCGCCCACCAAGTCCAGTTCCAGCTAACTGCCGCTCGCAAATCGCCGGAAGAAACTGTCGGACTTCCACTGCGGACGCTCGGACGCATTTGCCACCCGCTCAGCCAGTTTCAATAGAATCTCATTGAACTCGGCCGCCGCCGTCTTATCCACCGGCTGATTCAAGTCGTCAGACGGCGCATGGTAACGGTTCTTCAACCATTCCTTGTGTAGCGTTTCCTCGGGCGAACCCGGCAGATATCCGAACTTGAACGCCAGCGCCGGAACCCCCTTCTTGATGAAGCTATACTGATCGCTGCGGATGAAGAGATTGCGCTGCGGCTCCTTGTCCGCTTGGATCTCCACGCCGGCATCCTTGGCAACCGCGCGGATGTCGTCGCCGAGGGTCGATTCGGCCAGCCCCTGCACTTCAATGTAGTGCAGCGCGTGCAGCGGCAGGAACATATCCAGGTTGATGTCGGCCACGATGTTCTTTTCGTTCACCGTCGGATGCCCCGCGAAATACCTCGATCCCTGCAATCCCTTTTCTTCGCCGGTCACCGCGAGAAATACCAGCGATCGGCTAAGCTTGGCATGCGATTCATGGATCAATCTGGCGATTTCCAAAATTGACGCAATCCCGGAAGCATCGTCCATCGCGCCGTTGTAGATGGTATCTCCATTGATCGCCGGGCCCACGCCGACGTGATCCAGGTGCGCGGTGAGGAACACATACTCATTCTTCAGCTTCGGATCGGAGCCTGGCAACAACCCGGCCACATTTTGTGATTCCACTTGCGATTTTTTCAAATGCACACGCGCGCGGATCCCAACCGCCAGCGGAAACTTGGGCAACGCTTCATCGTTATCCGCGGCGCGCAGAATCTCAGCGATGTTGTGGCCCGTGCCTTCGAAGAACTTGTCAGCGTGCTCCGGGTTTATGCCAACTAGCAGACGTAACCCGGCGGTCTCCTGCATCGACGGATCCGCCAGGCTCATGGACGGCATCAGCCGCGCGAGCGACGCCCGAGACCAGGGAATGTCCATCGATTTTGGATTCGGGATGGTTGCGATCCCGATAGCGCCCGCGGCCTTCAAATATTTCCAACGCTCAGCGCCCGATTGATAGTGCGATTTCAAAGGTCCGGGGATGGATTTTGGCCCGCCCGCCAGGTAAACCACAATTTTGCCTTTGACATCCAGGCCGGCCAATTCGTCGTAGTTTTTCTCGGGAACTCCGAAGCCGTAACCCACGAACACCGCCGCGGCTTCTGTTGATTCCTGTATATCCCCGCGCAGTCCTAACGTTGCGTCATCGCCCAGCACCAACGGCTCCGCCTTCCCATCCCGCACTAACGCCAGGCTGGATTGATCTTCCACAATCTGCCGGACATCGAACTTCACCGGCTGAAAATATCCGGAGGTCCCCGCGGGCTTCAACCCGGAGCGCTCGAATTCGCCGGCCACGTAGCGCGCCGCCTTGAGATGGCCTTCGCTGCCGGTATCGCGGCCTTTAAGATCGTCGCTGGCCAGGTATTCGATGTGCGCCCACCAGCGTTTGCCTTCGGCGGTGAAATCGGTGGCTGAGGCCGCGAGCAGAAGGCAGGCGGCCGTCGGCAGCAGGCAGAGGAATAGTTTCTTCATTTGTTGAGAGCCTTTTGTGCTTTGAACTCCGCGCGGCGGGAGCGCAATTGCGCCGCATGCTGCTCGGCGTGTTCGGCGATAAGCTGCAGCAGGAATTTCAGAGAGATGGCGCCGCGCTCGCTGTGCAGCCCCTCGCGCTCAAAGACTGCCGGTGCCAGATCCTTGAGCAATTCGTAATTCTCGCCACGAATGCGTCGAAATGTTTCGAGCGCCTGCGACGTCTTGCGTCGCCCATAGTCCAGATTCGTGGCCCAGGCGTTTTGATCGAAGGCCTCGATACGCGGATTGTCTTCCGCGATGATCCGGCGCAATCGCATGCCGGCAACCATCTCGGCGTCGGCCAGATGCGCGACAATCTGGCGGATGCTCCATTTGCCTGGCTCGGGCACGTAATCCAACTCTGAGCCCGCGGCTCCAGTGATGGATACCGCCACCAATTCCGCGCCGCGGCGAAGACGCTCCAGCAGTTCCGGTACTTCACTCATAATGAACCTGTCGAGTTAACATTCCTGTCGAGTTAGCATTCCCGTAGAGTTAACATTATAGTCTTCTGCATGCCCGAACAAACGAAACCCCAGCAGTTCCGATGTCCCGGTTGTGCGGCGGACATGGAGTTCGATCCCGCCAGCGGCCTCATGAAGTGCCGCTTCTGCGGCCAAACTGCTGAAGTGCCCACCGCCACAAAAGCTGTAGTTGCGCCGCCGCATTCGCTCGACGAATTTCTGGCCAAGACGGATGACTCGCATCTACGCCCGCTCACCGGCGAAGCCCTCGAAGTGAACTGCGAAGGCTGCGGCAGCCGGATCGCTTTTGAGCCTCCTGAAGTTGCCGGAACGTGCCCGTTCTGCGGAGCCGATATCGTAGCGCAGCCCAAGGCAGCCGACCCCATGCTCGCGCCCGACGGCCTGCTGCCGGCCAAGGTTCCGAAGAACAACGCCCAGACCCAAGTACGCGAATGGCTGCAGACGCGCTGGTTCGCTCCGAACGCCCTGAAGCGCATGGCGCGCCAGGAAGCGATCTCCGGTGTTTATCTTCCTTTCTGGGATTACGCTGCCGATACCAGAAGCCAGTATCGTGGCGAGCGCGGCGATCATTATTGGGAGACCGAAGTGTACACGGATTCTGACGACCAGGGACGCCCCGTGCAGCGGACTCGCCAGGTGCAGAGAACACGCTGGACACCCGTAGCGGGCGAAGTGTCGCGGCGCTTCGACAATGTATTGGTTGTTGCGACGCGGTCCATAGCCGAAAAAAGATTGGATGCATTGGAGCCCTGGGATCTGGAATCCCTCTGCGCCTACCAACCCGCGTACCTTTCCGGTTTCAAAGCCCAACGCTACCAGGTGGAACTTCCGGCCGGTTTCGACCGTGCGAAAAGCGTGATGCAAGCGACCATTGAGCAAGACGCGGCGCGCGATATCGCCGGCGACGAGCAGCGCGTAGAGAACATCGACACCGATTATTCGAACACCACCTTCCGCCACCTCTTATTACCGGTCTGGATCGGAGCCTACCGGTTTCAAGCCAAGGTTTACCAGGTGGTGGTCAATGCCCGAACCGGTGAAGTGCAAGGCGAGCTCCCCTACAGCGCGTGGAAGATCACGGCACTGGTGGGGGTGATTCTATTCGTGCTGGCCATCCTGCTGCTGCTGCGGTCGCAAAATTGAACCCACGTCCACCATCACAGTACTTTACAGCCGCTATCGGTACTTGACGGAAATTTCAGGTTGGAAGTAAAATCGACATCCGAGGGATTCGAAGGAGGAAAAAGGATGAGGGAGGTAGCAATCCAATGAAAAGCATGTTGTGGAGTTTCCTGGTTGTCTCCACCTTGATAGGAGCTGATGCCGCGCGGGCGGATACCGTAACCTACACATTTGTAGGGCAGGGAGGAACTGCTGGAACGAGTTGGACCCTGGTAGACCCCGCCGGATACCTAACAGTTCCATCCGGAAATGTCATTAGTCTGGTGCAAACGGCCACCGACCTCATTCTTGTCGACCCGATGCTTGGCCCGGAAGACTTTGGCCCTCTAACGATAATCGGGGTAGGCAACCCGCCGCTTGATCCAGCTGACTATGGCATCGTGTTGGGGTCTAGTTCCTTTACGCTTGTCCCGCTCGGGATTCCAAAGGCGGACTTCACAACGCCTGGGACCTACGAATTAACTGCCCTCGTTCCAGGCAACTTCGCACCCGATCAAGGAGCGCTAACCATCGCCGCTACCCCAGAACCGAGCTCCGAGGCACTCATGTTGTCCGGAGTAGGGCTTGGGCTGATGATGCTAATGCGAAAGGCGAAATTCTCAAAGTAAACCCGGTCCGTGAGCCGCGTTGGGAGTGAGGTTTTGTTAGGCTCGCCTCAGTAGTAATCGGCGCAGCTCATGTAGTAACCGCACTTGTCGCACACCAGCTTGCATTTCAGCTCCGTGAGCCGTGTGCTGCAAACCGGGCAATAGAGCATCGGCTCATTCTCGCCGGTTGCCCGAGGGCGGTCGTTCGGATCGATGGAATCCATCGCTGATCCATTATAAAGTGGGGGCGCTTTCTTTCGCCTGCCAACCCAGCGCCGCTCGCCTTTCGGTCTCTCCCGTACCACCGTACCCCTACTCAGTGTGGCAGTACTAAGGGACTTTCGGGTCTTGAATAGCGGGTTCTACGGATTTAAGATCTAGTTCGAACCCACGACATTAATAGTAGGAGTAAATTCACCGAGGTACGCACGTGCCAGAGGTGGATCAACCATGGACAGAAGCAATGAGTAACGCGCCCTTCGAACGACATAGGCGCTCACCACGCCGTGCGGCCCGGCAAGGCGGCAACGCAATGCTGGAAGCGGCGCTCATTTTCCTGCCCATGATGGCCATGTTCCTGGGGATTGTGGACGTTTCGCTGGCAGTTTATATCCAGTCCACACTCACCAGCGCGGTGCGGGAGGGGACACGTTGGGCCATCACCTACCAGCCCAGTTACAACGGCAATTCCTGTGCTGCTTCGCAGGCGACCTGTATCGAGCAGGTGGTTCGGAACTACGCAGTCGGTGTACCGGGGGGGCTGGCCTCAAGCTATATAACCGTAAACTACTATACAGCCAACGATTTGGCGAATCCCGTGGAGGCATGTAACAGCGGGAGTTGCTCAACTGCCGCATGCACCGTCAGCACCTGCACTTTGCCGCAGACCCTCAGTAATGGCACTGTAGTTAATTTCGCGAATCAGCCGGGCAATGTCGTCCAGGTTGTGGTGGCGAATTACCCATGGAACTGGCTGATGCCACTGCCCGGCTTCACGGCTGGAAAGAGCGTCAATCTGGGCGCCACTTCGATTGATGTGTTAGGCGCGTTAGCGGTTGGCACCAGCCAGCCGCCAACACCTTAGGCCAAGGCTCTGAATATGCAAACCATCTCAGATAAGAAGCAGACGAGACGCCGGAATCAAGACGGAAACACAATCATTGAGTTCGCGCTGGTAATGGTGTTTCTGGTTCCCATGTTCGCCGGCTCATTCACCATCGGCATGGCCTTGGCCAAAGACATCCAGGTGAGCAATGTCGCCAGAGACGCAGTAGTATTGATGGTTCGCGCCGCTACGGACCCGGAATCCGGTCTGAGCCTAGGGCCATGCCTGGCCCCGACGGGGACCTGCGTGGCGAACAAGAACCAGCGCATTATCGTAGCGGCGGCTTCAGGACTGGGCATGAATTCAGACGCCCAGCAAGATCCCAGCTCAACCGGCAATTCTGTTGTGATCCTTTCCAAGGTCGTTATGGTGGGTCCAGCGGAATGCTCGTTGGGGGTCACGGCACCGGTCCTGGTGCCCCCCATTCAGGCGCCGAATTTCGGATGGACTGCCGGCAATTGTCCCAACTATGGCCAGTACGTATTCGAGTATCGAGTCGTGATAGGAAACGGAACGCGCTGGACCAGCGTGCTGGGGTCTCCGCCCTCGGCTAACGTGCAATCGGACGGGACGATTACTGCGCACAACATCGCAACCAATACTGCCGAGCAGGTCGCGAACTTTTCGACGGCAACGGGCATGACACTCTCTCCCAGCACTTTTGCGCTGGTTTCGGAGATGTATGCCGATGTTAGTTTTCTTAATTTCTTTTCGATTTTGGGCAATCCCACGCTCTACGCGCGCAGCATTTCCTAGAGTGGGCAATTTGTAGGAGACAGCGAATGAGAATAGTTAGCGAGAGAAGGCGTAAAAATCAGCGAGGCATGGCAATCTTTTTTTATGCCACCATGCTGATCTTCGTGGTTGGATGTGTCGGGCTGGCGGTGGACGTTGGAACGATCTACATGATTAGGGCCCGCTTGGTGGCAGCCGTGGACGCGGCGGCGCTGGCAGCGGGACGCTCCGTCAACCTCCAAAATACCAAAGCTGAAGCTACCACCGCCGCCACTACCACCGCCAACCAGTTCTTTGCCGCCAACTTTCCCACCGGGTATTTCAACTCCATCGGAGCTCCCACCGTAACCCCTAGCTTCAACCAGTCGACGGATGCCAACGGAAATCCGACAGGCGTGTTGAATATCCAAGTCACCGCCAGCGTAGCGGCTCCAACTTACTTCATGAATATTTTCAATGTTCATAGCATCAACGTAAGTGATACGGGAGTCGCCAGCCGCCGCGGTGTGGTAATGATCCTGGTGCTCGATAAATCCGTTTCGATGAACACTGCGGCCGACCCCGTCAGCGGCCTTACCGCGTGCCAAGCTATGGTGCAAGCCGCCTCGAATTTTGTGACCTTGTTTAGCCCATTCGACTACATTGGAGTGCTGCCGTTCGACATTACCGCCCACACCACCAGCGCCAATTTTGGCTATCCTCCGGCACAAGAACAGCAGGCCACCCTTGCCGCTGCGATCAATAACATCACCTGCGGGAGCAGCACCAACACAATTACCGCCCTGAACCAGGCGTATCAGTGGATTCAGTCCGTCGGTCAGCCGCTTGCATTGAACAGCATTGTCCTGTTTACGGACGGCTCGCCGAATGGAGTCACAGCCAACTTCCCGGCCCGTACAGTTCTCGATAACCGCTATGGGTCTGCGATCAATGAACCGGACGGAGCTGGCGTCCAGGATGGAGGTTGGCCGAACCCACCTGCGCAGAGTGGAAGCTCCAACCCGCCTGCGCCCGGCATAAACAATAGCTGCAACGGTAGTAATAATAACATCGGCGTCCAGGACGCCAATGGCACCTGGAGCAACGCCATCTGCGTGAATATGCCTCTTGTCTGTACCAACGCCGCAGCCACGATCTTTGGAACGATAGCGCAAGGCGGTGGTCAGAACTCTTATGGCGCAACAACGTCCGGGCCGTCATCACCCCTGGACGGGGTCAGTATCTCGATTCCGGCGAGTTGCAAGGCCGTTTCTAATGGGTCTACTGCGCTGCCCGGCAGCAACATGCGCCAATTCATGGCATACATCCCGGACACCGACTACTACGGCAACAACCTGCATGGAGTCACGGCCACGGGGACAAGCACCTATGGGACGATATCGGGCGGGCTGGAAACACGCGATTTTTGGCTTTTCCAAACCAATAACGAGTGCAGCCCGGACATGAGCATAAGTCCCAACTGCAGAAACATCGGCGGTCCATGGAGCGGTACTGCCGTTGGCATGGGTTCCAATTTCTTCCCAGCAGGCACGGCTTACGCCGGCAAGTTCCGGCCCGATCAGCCTAATACGATTGTTGCCGCCTCTATGAACGGCGCCATGTCACAAGCCTATACGATCCGCTCGGACACAACCTATCACCCCATTATTAATTGCATTTACTTGACCGGGAACCTCACGGACGCGGTGGATCGCGAGTTCCTACCGGTTATCGCTAACACGCAATGGATCATCCCCCTACCTTATGATCCGCAATACGTTGCGAACACGACCACGCCGGCACACCTGTATCAGAACCCGGCCTATCAAACTTCGCAGGAAACCGGCACGTACCTGGTAACTTCGGATCGCAACCAGCTCACCACCCTGTTCGCGCAGCTCGCCAGTGAAACGCTACGTTTGAGCCAGTGATCCCAATGCACGCCCTTCTCCTATTCGCGCTGTTTCAAGCCGCGACGCCAAGCTCGGTGGCGCTGCGCGCCGGTTGTTCGGCCGACGATGAACAGATCGCATACATCCACCCTTCCGACCCTGTTCAGGTCGGAATGGCCCTGGCGGGGGAAGGCGAGACCTGCTACAGAATCACGCTCAAACAAGGCGGCGAAAACCTCACCGGTTACGTTCTGGGCGATGCGCTGGCCGCGATTCAAGCTTTCGTTCACCGGCGCGAATTGGCCTCCAAAGCAGCGTCTGAGGCCGAAGCCCGCCTGGCCCGTGAAGAGGCCGAAAAGAAGGGCAAAGGCACTGACTCGGCCAAAAATGGCGAACCTGCCAAGCCTCCAGACCCGCTGGTATCCACGCAATTCGCGGATTTCGCGGCGAAGGATGTGAATGGGAAATTAGTGAGTCTTTCTGGTCTGAAGGGGAAGGTCACTTTAGTAACGTTCTGGTCGCCCACTCATCCGGAATCGATGCGGGATCTCCGATCCGTGGAGCCCCTCTACAACGGAAGTCACTCAAACGGGCTCGCCGCAGTCGCGATCAGTACCGATCCGCGTCTGTACCGCATTTCGGAGGCGCTCGATGAGAATACATTACCCTTCCCCAACATCCCCGACACCATTGGTCTCGCCGCCCGTTACAACATCGACCCTAAAGTTGGCAAAACCATCGTCCTCGACCAAAACTACCGAGTCATCGCCGCCGGATCAATGGGGCCGGATATGCTCAAAGCCGTTCGGCAGGCGTTGAACGCTCCCGCTAGCCGGTAGCCGCGTCCCGATTTCCTCGGAACTAACACGGTCCCACCGGCGTATCCCTACCAACATGCTGTTCAAAGAGATCCGCCAGGCCGTCCGTCTGCTTCTCAACAATCCCGGCTTCACCGCCATCGCCGCACTCTCACTCGCGCTCGGTATCGGGGCCAATTGCGCCATCTTCAGCCTCGCCGACGCCATCCTGCTGCGCCCGCTGCCTGTCCCGCAGGCGAGCCAGGTCCTCAACCTCACCACCGAAACTCCTTCCACCCCGCGCGACGGCGTTTCCTATCCCGAATATCGCGACATCCGCGACAAGAACCAGTCGCTGGACGGCCTGATAGCGTTCCAGTTAACCACCGTGGGATTTGCCGCTTCACCCAAGGCACTGCCGCAAATGCGTATGGGACAGATGGTTTCCGACAACTTCTTCAAGGTGCTGGATGTCCAGCCAGCCCTCGGCCGGGCGTTTCTCGAGAATGAAGGCAAAGTCCCTGGACGCGACGCCATTGCTATCCTGAGCTACCATTTCTGGGAAACCGAGTTTGGCCGCGACCCCTCCGCCGTCGGCCGCACCGCCCGGATGAACGGCATCGACTTCACCATCGTCGGCGTCATGCCCCAGCAGTTCACCGGCATCGACCAATGGATCCGTCCCTACTTCTACGTTCCTCTCTACATGGCCCCGCGTCTTATGGTCGCGAGCGACTCTAATGTTCTGGAACAGCGCGGCAACCGAATGTTTAACGCCAAAGGCCGGCTCAAGCCCGGAGTCTCTCGTGAGAAGGCTCAGGCTGAGCTGACTGCCATCGGAAAGAATCTGGAGAAAGCCTACCCGGAAACCAATCGCAACCGCAGCGTGTTCCTGCGCACGGAATTCGAAGACCGGATGCAACAAGATCCGTGGGATTCGAAGCTCGTATTGATGCTGATGGCGCTGGTGGGCTTGGTCTTGCTCATCGCCTGCGCCAACGTCGCCAATCTGCTGCTGGCCAGATCCCAGGCCCGCTCGCGCGAAATCGCGATTCGCCTGGCCATCGGAGCCGGGCGGGCGCGCTTGCTTCGACAGCTTCTGATTGAGAGCCTCATCCTGGCTATGTGCGGATGCGTGCTCGGCTTGGGATTCGCTTTCGGCGGCATCCGCTTCCTGCAGACGCTGAAGATCCCCACCGACCTCCCCGTTGTCCTGGCTCCCCAATTGGATCAACGCGTCCTCTTATTCAGCCTGATCGCAGGCATTCTGAGCGCGCTGGTGTTTGGGATCGCTCCCGCCTGGCAGGCGCTCAAGACCGATCTGGTGCCTGCCCTCCGTTCCGCTGGACTCACCGCCAGCGCCCGCCGCCGGACCATCGGCCGCAATGCCCTGGTAGTTAGCCAGGTGGCGCTGTCCGTGGTGCTGCTGGTAGCCGCCGGCATGCTATTCGATGGCTTCCGCAAAATTCTGGTAATGAACCCCGGCTTCCGCGTCGACCATATCCTGACTATGGATTTCGATACCTCGCTGGTGCCCGCTTCTGCCGCCACAAAAGAGTTTTATCGCAATCTGATCGATCGCGCCCGCGCGCTTCCGGGAGTCAAATCGGCAACGCTGTCCCTGGTGGTGCCGCTGGCCCCGGCCCAGTCGGGTCAAACGGTGATCCCGGAGGGTTTTCAATTTACCAAGGGTCAGGAAACTACGCAGGTATTCCAAAACTCTATCGATGAGCGCTATTTCGACGTAATGCAAACCCCCATCGTTAATGGCCGCGCGTTCATGGCGAACGATAAAGCTGATTCCACGCGCGTGGCTATCGTCAACCAGGCATTCGCTGAAAAATACTGGCCAAATCAAGATCCCATCGGGAAGAAGGTCCGGCTGGATGACGGCAACGGCCTGGCGTTCCAAGTGGTCGGCGTCGCGAAGACAGCCAAGTACCTCTTCATCGCGGAACCGCCCCAGCCATTCGTATATTTTCCGTTCACGCAGCACCCGCAGAGCCGCATGAGCATTCTGGCGGAAACCTACGGCGACCCCGCTGCTATGGCGGCCCCGCTGCGCGAGGTGGTCCGCACGCTCAATCCCGATCAGCCTATTTACAACACCCATACTCTCGCGAATTTCTATGAGCAGCGTGGCACCGGCGTTTTCCTAATGATCCTGCAGTTAGTGGCGTCCATGGGCCTGCTTGGATTGATACTCGCCGTGGTGGGCCTGTACGGTTTGATTGCTTATTCGGTGAGCCGCCGCACGCAGGAGATCGGCATCCGCATGGCGCTGGGAGCGCAGCGCTCCAATGTGGCGGCACTGATCCTCCGCCAGGGTTTCGTACTGGCGATCATCGGCATCGCCATCGGATTCGCCGCCAGCATCGCGGTGCGTGGAATCCTGACTCAGGGCTTGATCGGCCTCGGAACCTTGAGCCCAGCGGTTTTGGCCATCGTGCCCTTGGTTCTTCTATTGGTCACCATGGCGGCCTGCTATCTGCCCGCCCACCGCGCCTCGCAGATCGACCCGCTCCGCGCCCTGCGCTGGGAGTGATGTGGGGCAGCGCCGTGCGCTGCCTGGGTCATAATGACGAGTGATGATCGCTCTTCTCCGCGGCACACTCCTCGAGAAACATCCCAACCAGGTGATTGTGGAAGCCGGAGGGGTCGGCTACGACGTGCTGATCCCCATTTCCACTTATTCCGCGCTGCCTGAAACGGGCTCGGAAGTGCGCCTGCGAATCCACACGCACGTCCGGGAAGACGCGCTCTCTCTATTCGGCTTTCTGACATCGGAAGAAAAAACCATCTTCGAAAAGCTGATTTCGGTAAGCGGCATCGGACCCTCGCTAGCCGTAAAAGTCCTCTCCGGAATGTCGACGGCCGATCTGATCCCCGCCATCCGCAACGGATCGGTGGAGCACCTGGTCCGCATCCCCGGCGTCGGCCGAAAAACCGCCGAGCGAATGGTCCTCGAGCTAAAAGACAAACTGGAAGGTCTGGACGCAACCCCCATCCCCGGCCTGGCCGCCAAGCCAGCAGCCACCCTGAGCCCCCTGGAACAAGACGTCCTCTCAGCGTTGCTAAACTTAGGCTGCAACCGCGCCGCCGCCGAGGCCGCCGTAAGAAAAGCCAAATCCGCCGGCGCCCCCCCAGATTTCGAACCACTCTTCCGGCGATCCCTGGAGCTAGTCCGTTAACCAAAATACGGTGACAGGATACTCATTCCCCGATTTCTCCAATGGTTCGAACGCTCAAGAAATCGGGGAATGAGTATCCTGTCACCGCATTTTGGTTACCCTAGAACCAATGCGCGAGCAAGGCATCGCATCGCCCTCCGCTTTGGAGGGCGAGCGTCAATTCGAGACCGCTCTCCGTCCCACCAAGCTATCCGATTTCACCGGCCAACCCAAGCTCAAGGAAAATCTGAGCATCGCCATCGAAGCCGCCAAGCAGCGCGGCGAGGCCATGGATCACGTTCTACTTTACGGCCCTCCCGGCTTGGGCAAAACCACTCTCGCCACCATCATCGCCGCCGAGCTGGGCGTCGGATTCGAACAAACCTCGGGACCCATTCTCCAGAAAAAACTGGATCTCACCGGCGTACTCACCAACATCCGCCCGCGCCAGGTTTTCTTCATCGACGAAGTGCACCGCCTGCTTCCCGACGTTGAGGAAATCCTCTATGCAGCTCTTGAAGATTTCCGTATGGATATTCTTATAGGCACCGGCCCCGGTGCGCGCACCCACTCCATCGCCATTCCGCACTTCACTGCTATCGGAGCCACCACTCGCCAGGGCCTGGTAAGCGCGCCGCTGCGTGGACGCTTCGGCCTGGTGCTGCGCCTCAATCATTACGGCGTAGAGGAACTCACGGCCATCGCGCTGCGATCGGCTAAATTGTTGGGTGTAACCGTGGATACGGATGGCGCCGAGGAAATCGCCCGCCGCAGCCGTGGCACTCCCCGCATCGCCAACCGTCTACTCCGTCGCGTTCGCGATTACGCGCAAGTCCGCGCCGCCGGCCACATCGATTTGCCCATCGCCACTCTCGCGCTCGATCTGCTGGAAGTAGACCGCTTCGGCCTGGACGAAATCGATCAGAAAATCATGCTGACGCTGCTCGAAAAATACGGCGGCGGACCCGTGGGCGTAAACACCATCGCAGCGTCCATCGACGAAGAAGCCGACACCATCGAAGAAGTATATGAGCCGTACCTGATGCAGCTCGGCTTCATCGACCGGACTCCGCGCGGCCGCATCGGCACCGATCGCGCCTTTGACTATTTCAAAATCCCCCGCAGAATGCGCGGCGGCGTCCAGAGCCCCCTATTTTGAACACTGCATTCCTTTCGCTGGGCTCCAACCTAGGCGACCGCGACGCACTCCTCAACGAAGCACTGGCTCGTCTGGAATCAGCAGGCGTGCACGTAGCGCGCCGTTCATCCATCCACGAAACCGAGCCGCAGGATTACCTCGACCAGCCCAAATTCCTGAACATGGCCGTAGAAGTAGAGACTGACCTGACGCCTCAAGAACTGCTGGCGGCAATCCAGAAAATAGAAACGGAAATGGGACGCCAGCGCACCATCCCCAAAGGCCCCCGCACCATCGACATCGACATCCTCTTCTACGCAAATCAAGTAATCACGACCCCCGAACTAGAAATCCCCCACCCCCGCCTGACCGCCCGCCGCTTCGTCCTAGACCCCCTATCCGAAATCGCCCCAAATTTCCGTCATCCCGCCACAGGCCAATCCGTCCGCGAGGCGCAAGCCGCGCTCCCCCAGCCCCCAGCCCCGAGCCCCACCCCCAGCCCTTAGCAACCAGAAACCAGCCACCAGCCACCAGCAGCAACCAGCCACCAGCCACCAGCCACCAGCAGCCCCCAGCCCCCCGTGTTAATCTAGAATCTGTATGGCAATTCCCAACGTCAAGCGGTTCCGCCCCTTCTGCCCGGAGTGCAACGAAAATTTCACCGTTATGGTGGTCCTTCCCAAGGGCGCCAACGTGGATAACTTCCTGACCGATGCTGTCTCGCGTCACGACCACAAGGCGTTCCAGGAAGCCAAACAACAGCACTTCAAGATCCGCGTCGGCCAACAGAAGCAGAAAAAAGCGAAATAGGTTCGCGCCGCATAAAAATTCTTTCGGCCCTTGTCGATTTCGCCGGTTGCCGTTCGTCTAGCCGGTGAAAGGAGAAACAAGATGCCACAATTTATACTGCTCCTCAGGGACGAGCGAAGGCCCGGCAACGGCTTCAGCCCAGAGGAAATGCAAACGCTTGTGCAAAAATACGGGGACTGGAGGCGTACAAAAGCCACCGGCGGCCAGAAACTCACCGACGGGGAAGGCCGCGTACTCCGAAAAAGCAACGGAAAGCCATCCATCATCGATGGTCCATTCGCCGAGGCCAAGGAAGTGATGGGGGGATTCTTCGTAATCGAAGCTGCCAACTTCGATGAAGCCGTGGAGACCGCCAAGACCTGCCCCCACATGGAATTTGGCAGCATCGAAGTGCGCCAGATCCAAAAAACCTCTTGAACGATTCCGCGTTAGCCGTCGACCATTTGTTCCGGCATCAGTCGGGACGCATGGTCTCCACGCTCACGCGGATCTTCGGTCCCCGCCGCCTGGATCTCGCCGAGGAAGTGGTGCAGGATGCCTTGCTCAAAGCCCTCGAGCTCTGGCCATTCGAAGGCATCCCCGCCAATCCCTCGGCTTGGCTGATCCAGGTGGCGAAAAACCGGGCGCTGGATGCCATCCGCCGCGAAGCCTCGCTCGCCGAAAAGCTTCCGGAGTTGGCCCGCGCATTTCCTGAGCAAACTATGCCGGCAAGCCATACCGAATTCGATGACGACCAACTCTCCATGATGTTTCTGTGCTGTCATCCTAGCCTCGCGAGCGAACTGCGCGTCGCTCTGACCCTCAAGACCGTGGCCGGCTTCAGCGTGCGGGAAATCGCGCGTGCCTTTCTCGCGGAGGAAGCCACCATCGCGCAGCGCCTGGTTCGCGGCAAACGCCAGATTCGGGAACAGTGCATCGATTTCGAAATGCCGTCCGGCACCGAGCTACGGGCGCGCCTGGATTCAGTTCTCGAAGTGCTCTATCTGCTTTTCAACGAAGGCTACTCGGCGCACCAGGGCGAATCGCTGCTGCGTGCCGATCTGTGCGACGAAGCCATCCGCCTCGCCGGTCTACTCGCTACGCATCCCGCATCTGATTTACCCAAGACCCACGCTCTGCTGGCCCTGCTTCTGTTGCATGCCTCGCGATTGCCGGCCCGCGTCAACGCCGCAGGCGATCTGTTCCTGCTGCGCGATCAAGACCGCTCCCTGTGGAATCGCGAACTCATAGTGGAAGGCTTGCGCGAACTTCATCGCAGCGCCGAAGGCAACGAGCTTACGCCATATCATCTGCAAGCCGGCATCGCGGCCCAGCACGCTCTCGCCCCCACCTACGACGCCACCGATTGGGAAGACATCACCGAACAATACGACCAGCTTTACCAAATAGATCCAAGCCCCATTGTCGCCTTGAACCGCGCTATCGCGCTCTCGCGCTGGAAAGGCCCCAAAGCGGGCTTGGCCGCGCTCACTCAAATCGAGCATCACCCCGCCCTGGCGCATTATCATTTGCTTCCAGCCACGCTAGGCGAACTCTCCAGTGAACTGGGCATGCCAGAAAAAGCTGCCCAGTATTACAGATCGGCGCTAGAATGCTCGTGTACCGAGCCCGAACGCCGCCTGCTCCAAAAACGTCTGTCCCAAACCGTAAACTGAGGATCAATCATGAAATCGATTCTTGCCCTTTCCATCCTGACCTTCGCGGGCTCGCTCCACGCAGCCGACCCCGCGCTCACCACCGCCGAGCGCGCCCACGCTCTCCAACTCCTCGAGGATTCGCAGAAAGAATTCCTGGCGCTAGTGGACGGTCTTAATGACGCGCAGTGGACCTTCAAGCCCGGACCGGACCGCTGGTCCGTCGGCGAAACCGCCGAGCACATTGTCCTCGCCGAAGCTATGCTGTTCGGTTCCGTGCAACGCGCCGTGGAGGCTCCGCCCAATCCCGATTGGGAAACCAAAACGCGCGGCAAGACGGAGTTCATAGAAAAAGTGATGGTCGACCGCACGCACAAAGCCACCGCACCCGAAGCCATTCAACCTCACGCCAAAATGAGCCGCGAAGAAGTGATCCAGCGCTACAAGGAACAGCGCGCCCACGCCATCCAGTTCGCCGAGGAGACTCAGGGTGGCTTTGAAAGAACACACCGTGGACCATCCCTTCCCCGTCTTCGGGACCTTGAACGCATACCAGTGGCTGATCTACGTCCCACTGCACAACGTGCGCCACAATCAGCAAATCGCCGAAGTAAAAGCCAGCCCCGGATTCCCGAAATAGGGAAGAACACCCACCAAACGGTTTGTGCCTTCTCACCAGACCAAACGTTCTGGAGGTAGCCCGCGCGTCAGCAAGGGGACTGGTTCGTTGGTAACCCGCGCGTCGACTACCAATCGGCGCAAACAGCGCCGCTTACTAAGGGGACTTATCATGAAACAGAATGACGCAATCTAAACTAATCTATTGCTGCCTGGCCGCGCTGCTCTCCCTCGTGCCCGCCGCCGCCCAGAACGTCATAGTGGATGCTGATCCCTCTCACGCCGTGAATTCGTTCAGCCCCATTCGCGCCCTCGGCGCCGGTGTCGACCGGCTCGGCACCGGAACCACGGATCACGTGCTCACCGATCCCATTCTCAAGAAAGTTCTGGACGCAGGCTGGCAGCCCGTCACCTATCGCCAGAACACCGAACTCCAGGTCCAAGCCTGGCACTGGAATCCTCGGGGCGCCTGGAGCAATCCGGAAAAGCAAGAGGGTTATTTCACCGGCAGCGCTGAGCCGGCCGCCGAGATTCGCCACTCCTGGGCCTACCCGCTGCCCCATCGCGGATTCGCCCGCGGCGACGGAAGCGAATACTCCCGCCTCACCGATGGCGACTCGAGCACCTACTGGAAAAGTAATCCCTATCTCACGCATGCCTACACCGGCGAGGACGATTCGCTGCACCCGCAGTGGGTCCTCCTCGATCTCGGCAGTAAGCAGGATCTCAACGCCATCCGCATCGCTTGGGCGCAGCCTTACGCCCGCCGCTACAACGTACAGTTTTGGACCGGCGCCGATGAACCCTTCTATGACGGAACAACCAAAGGAATCTGGCAAACATTTCCAGCCGGTATTGTTACCGACGGCCAAGGAGGCACCGTCACCCTGAAACTCTTGACCTGGAAAACTCCGGTCCGCTTCATCCGCATCTGGATGACCGAGTCCTCCAACACCTGCGATACCCACGGCGAATCCGACAAACGCAACTGCGTCGGCTACGCCATTGATGAGCTGTATGCCGGCACCCTCGCCCCAGATGGACGTTTCACTGACATCGTCAAACATCAGAAGAGCCGCGACCAGACCGTCACCTGGCCCTCATCGGTCGATCCCTGGCATGCCGCTACGGACCTGGATGAATCCAAGGGCGACCAGGTGGGGTTCGATTTCTTTTTCTCGAGCGGCGTTACGCGCGGGCTTCCCGCCATCGTGCCGATCGCCATGTTATATTCCACGCCCGAGGACGCCGCCGCCGAAATCGCCTATCTCTACCAGCGCCATTATCCGATCGCGCGCATCGAGATGGGCGAGGAACCCGACGGTCAGAGAATGCTTCCCGAAGATTACGGCGCATTGTATCTTCAATTCGCCACCGCCATCCATCGGCTGGTCCCGGATGCCAAGCTCGGCGGCCCGTCCTTTGAGGGAACCAATGAAGACGTTGAAGTGTGGCCGGATGCCCAAGGCCGCGTGTCGTGGCTCGGCCGCTTTCTGGATTATTTAAAGGCGCACAACCGCATGAACGATTTCACGTTCTTCTCCTTCGAGCATTATCCATACGAAGCTTGCAAGAACCCCTGGAGCGATCTTTACCGCGAGCCGCAGATCGTCAAGCACATCCTCGAAGTCTGGAAGAATGACGGTTTGCCCGCCGACATTCCGTTTTTCATGACGGAAGGCAACATGTCCTGGCAATCCGGACAAATGTATGTCGATATCATGGGCGGCCTTTGGCTGGCTGATTACGTCGGCTCCATGCTGAGCGGAGGCGCCAGCGGTACTTATTTCTTTCACTACCTGCCCTGGGGACTCTCGCCCGAATGCGGCGGCGGATCCTTCGGCTTCTTCAATATCGATAAGAAGTACAACATCACCGGATATTTCTCGCAATACTTCGCGGCGCAAGTAATCAGCAAGGAGTGGGTGCAGCCCGTGGACGCCACGCATCGCCTGTATCGCGCTTCGAGCGACGTGCACGACGCTGCCGGCAACGTCTTGGTTACCGCCTACGCCGTCGAGCGCCCCGACGGACAATGGTCGGTAATGCTGATCAACAAGGATCAGAACAACGTCCACTCGGTGAAGATTGCCTTCACCGGTCCTGATCGTTTCTTTGCCGGCCCCCTCGACCGCATCACTTTCGGAGCCGCTGAATACCTATGGCATCCCGACGGCGTAAACGGACACGCGGCCCCCGATGGCCCGCCCAGAAAATCGAAGGTCATTGGCGGACGCGGAGCGCTCTACCAGCTCCCCAAAGCTTCCATAGTAGTCCTGCGCGGCTCGCTCGCTCCATAGCACCGGTCGCTTACGCTCGCGGCTCGGAAAGAACATCGACCCGCGACCCGTGAGGGAGTTCCCAATGGGCCTACGCCCCACCAAATGTTCATGCAGACGCCTTGTGGCGCACGCACTCTTGCGTGCTGGCCGAGACTCTCGGCGTCGGGCGGACATCGACACCAGTGTCGATGCAGCACGCAAAAGTGCGTGCCCCACAAGGCGTCTGCAACCGAGTCGGTACCCTCTTCAGTCCGCGCATCTTTTATGCTAACCGTCACCCTGTCACCCTATCGACATCCCTAGCAAAAGGGTTACCTCAAAAACTGTAATCTTTGCTCCCGAAGCATAACCATATCTGGTTACCACGATTCCGAACACGCTCGTTCAGCACGGCCGTGCAATGACTTACGCGTCATCGAAGCCGCCCGCTAAACTCTGGTCCATGAGTTGCACAAGATACCGCGTGCCACCGGACACTGAAGGCACCACCTAGAGGAAAAATGCAAAAGATACAGGCGACACAAAACGGAATGGATGTTTTAGTCATGGCGGAGCTGATGCGTTTGCAGCGGGACCAATCCTTGCTCGAAAGCCTTTATCGACGGCTTCCGGACGCCACGGCACAACCGCAGATCGACGCGAGATTTCTCACTCTCTGGTCGGATGTGGAGAAGCGCGCCGACCGGTTGGAGTTTATGCTCGATCACATGGCCTATTAGGATCCCAAATGAGCCGCCCATTGCTCGGCATCGTTCTTTGGGCCGCGTTTGCGAGCGGTACGGATTAGAGAATAAGAAATGTTCGACTGGTTTTCCTTCACTTACACCCCCGTCGCGGCTGCAACTCCACCGGACGCGATCGACCTTCTGAAGGCCGATCACGACTCCATAAAGGAGCTGTTCGATCGCTTCAAAAAAGCCAGGAATCGCCGCTCGAAAGCGAAGATCGCCAGCCAAGCCATAACTGAGCTCAAGATCCACGCGGCTCTGGAAGAGGAGATATTCCGTCCGGCGCTGCGCAGGCGGGTGGGGAAGGATGTCATGAATGAGGCCGGCGAAGACCATCATGTCGCTAAGCTGCTGATCGCCGAACTCGAAGGAATGGATAGGCGCAGCGATCACTTCGACGCGAAGTTTAACTTCCTCGCTGAAAATGTCCGCCAGCACATCCAAGAAGAGGAAAGTGAGATCCTGCCGAAAGCCCAGCACCTGGATATCGACCTCATCAAATTAGGGCAGCGCATGCTACGCCGCAGGGAACAACTGCTGGCAAGAGCCTAGATTTCACCCCTGTGCTGCACCCTCACGGCCCAATGCGCCTCGCCCCCTGATTCTGCTTCATTTGCCCGCTGGCACGGCAAATGCCTATCCAGCCTGCATGCGACTAACCGCAATCCTGTTCTTCTCGATCGCCCTCCTCGGTCAAGATACCTCCGCGAAGAAATTCGCCGGAATTTGGGAGGCCCGCTTCAATGGCGACGTCTTCTGGGTCCTGAAGATTCAATCCGGCGATAAGCTGTCAGGCTCCATGAGCGCCGTCGATATCGGATTGGACAAAGATGGAAATCTAAGCTCCGCGCAAGCCAAAGACGAGGAGTTTCCGATCCTTCGGCCGAGCATCGAAAACGACAGCCTGACCTTCGAATGGACCGACGACCCCGGGGAGGATCCGCTAAAGTTCGAAATGAAAATGACCGGCAAGCAAGAAGCGCAGCTCAGGTTCGTAACGCCACCGGAGGGCCTCAAGATCAAGCCCTTCACCTTCACCAGGCGCGACTAGAGCATTAACTGCCCGCCATTCACTTCTATCGTTTCCCCCACGATGTAACTCGCCGCATCGGACGCGAGAAACGCAATCACCGTGGCGCATTCCATCGCCGTTCCCAGCCTTCCCAGTGGAATGCCAGCCGTGAAGTTACGCAACATTTCAGGTGTCGAAAAGACTTCATGGAACGGCGTGTCAATCACTCCAGGCGATACTCCGTTAACCCGCACTCCGTGCGGCGCCAGTTCCTTGGCCAGCGCCTTCGTGAAAGTTATCAGACCACCCTTGGCCGACGCATAGGCGCCCGCGCCCGGTCCACCGCCATTTCTTCCGGCAATCGATACAATGTTGATTATCGCCCCACGCTTGCGCTCCAGCATGGACGCCATTACGGCTTGCGAGCATATCACCGCGCTCTTCAGGTTCAGATCCATCACTTCGTCCCAACGTTCTTCCGTCATCACCTGAATCTTCATGCGCTCAATCAATGAGCCGGCGTTGTTCACCAGGACATCGATCGACCCTAGTTGCGCGTTAACCGCCTCCACCATCGCACGCACTTCATCGGACCGCCGCACATCGGCTCGAATAATGATGGCCTTGCCGCCCGCGTGGATCACCCCGTCGCGCACCTGTTCGGCGCCCTTCTGATTAGCGTGGTAGCCGATTGCCACCTGCGCCCCCAGCTCCGCGAATAGCCTGGCCGCGGCCGCCCCAATACCTGACGACGCGCCTGTGATCAGTGCAATTCGCCCCGTCAAATCCAAATAGTTGCGCATGTCTAGCTATCCTAACAGCATGCTCAAAATCATACCGGCTACCGAGCGCGACGTCCCGCTAGTCTTCAGCTTCATTCGTAAACTCGCCGAATACGAGAAGCTGTTGGATGAGGTAGTGGCCACCGAAGAACTGCTGCGCGAGGGTTTGTTCGGCCCGCATCCTGCAGCCGAAGTCGTGCTCGCGTACCTGGACGGCTTGCCAGTGGGTTTCGCGCTCTACTTTCACACTTTCTCGACCTTCGTCGGCCGTCCCGGAATTTATCTTGAAGATCTTTTTGTGGAGCCTACCCACCGCGGTCTAGGCGTGGGCAAAGCGCTGCTGGCCTATGTCGCCAACTTGGCGGTCGAGCGCGGCTGCGGCCGGTTCGAATGGTCCGTCCTCAATTGGAACACCCCATCCATCGACTTTTATAAAAGTTTAGGCGCCGTACCTTTAGATGACTGGACCCGCTATCGCATGACGGCCGACGCGCTCAAAAAACTAGCGTCCAAGAATTCGGGTACATGACCAAAAACTCGGGGACATGCCGGGCTAGCGTCCGTACCTCTTCAACCTACAACCACAGCAGACGTGTCCCCGCAGTTTTTCCGCGCGGCCAACCCCTACCCCAGTTGGGACGTACAATTCGGACACCGCGTCGCCGGAATCGGAATCGCCGTATGACAGAACGGACACTCCTTAGTAGTCGCCGCCGCCGGCGCCGGTTGCTTCTTGAATCGATTGGCCTGCCGCACAACCAAAAAAATCACCAGCGACACAATCACAAAATCCACCACGGTATTCAGGAACATTCCGTAATTGATGGTCACGGCTTTCGCCGTTTTCGCCGCCTCAAGCGAAGCGTAATGCCCGCCCGAAAGATCGATGAAGAGATCCTTAAAGTCCACCTTGCCAAGCACCACGCCGATGGGCGGCGTAACAATGTCGTTCACCAGCGACGTGACAATCCTCCCGAACGCAGCGCCGATGATGATACCCACTGCCATGTCCAGCACGTTTCCGCGCATAATGAATTCTTTAAACTCTTTGATCATTAGCCTTCCTCCTTGATCCTTCGAGACGCTCATCATAGCACCGTGGGGCAGGATGCCATCCCAATGCCACTTAGTTTTCCCAGCTGTTAGGATCGGGACCATGGTGGCGCAGGGCCATGCCCTGCGACGTGGGTCATGAGCCAGTTGTTGCAAACGGTGGACGAACCAATGGTTTGCTGCGTGCCGGAAAGTCACTTCCTCGAGATCCTGGCAGGGCATGGCCCTTGCCCCACCACGGTCCTGATCCTACAACAGGAAAACTAAGTGGCATTGGGATGCCATCCTGCGGCGGATTGTTAACCCGCCTTTTTTTGCGCCGGGGCCTGGGGCGTACACTTAAAAATTGAAAACCTGGAAGATCACCCTCGAATATGACGGCACCAAATACAGCGGCTGGCAAGAGCAAGACAACGCACGCACCGTGCAAGGCCAGCTCCGAAAGGCTGCCGAAGACTTCCTCGGTGCCAAGCTGGAAATCCAAGGCTCCGGCCGGACTGACTCGGGCGTCCACGCCATCGCCCAGGTAGCGCACATCCGGGCGCGCGCCAAGCGCTCGTTCCCTCCGCCGCACCAGATCCTGCGCGCGCTCAATGAGCGTCTGCCTTCCGACGTTTGCATTCTGGACGTCGAAGAAGAGCCCGACAATTTCCACGCCCGCCACGACGCAGTGTCGCGCAGCTATCTGTATCAAATCTCCACCCGCCGCACCGCGTTCTTCAAGAAATACGTCTGGTGGATCCGGGAACCGCTGGACATTCCGCTGATGAGCCGCGCCGCCCGCATGCTGGCCGGCCGCCACAATTTCTTGAACTTCCGCGCGCTCGACCCTTCGCGTCCAGACGAATCCACCATCGTCGTCATTGATGACGCGTCCATTGAGGAGGATGGACACCTCATCCTGTTTCGCATTACTGGATCGCATTTTCTGTGGCGCATGGTTCGAAGGATCGTAGGCGTTTTAGTCAAGGTTGGAAAAGGCGAAATCTCGCTCGACGAATTCGGAACTCTGCTGGAAGGGAAGGCCGATCCGCGCTTCGATGTCGCAGCCTGGACAGCCCCTGCATCCGGCCTGTTTCTGGAAAAAATCGAGTACCCGCGCGAGCGTCCCTGAGATATACTCAACCCAATGTCCAACAACAAAGCCGTCCCTCTTCGCCTCACCGCGATCGGATTCGGTCTGGCGGGTCTCTGGCTGGTGTGGTCGCAAACCTCGCGTCCGCCGCTGACCATGGAAAAGGTTACCGGCAACCTGTACGTGATCATCGGTAACGGTGGCAACGTAGCGGCTATGCCAACCAGCGAGGGCGTGCTCCTGGTGGACGACAAGTTCGCCGCCGACGCCCCCGAAATCGTGGCGAAAGTGAAAACCATCAGCGACAAGCCCATCCGCTACATCCTCAACACCCACCAGCACGGCGATCATACCGGTGGCAACGAAGCCATGCTGGCCTCTTCCGCCGAGATCATCATCCACAAAAACGCCCGCGCCAACATGCTGGCGGGAAAAATGCCCGGCCTCCCGCGCATCACTTTTTCGGACGAAACGCAGGTCTTCCTGGGCGGCAAGGAAGTGCTCGCGCGGCACGTCGGCCGAGGTCATACCAACGGCGACGCAGTAGTCTACTTCCCCTCCGAACGGGTGCTGCACACGGGCGACCTCTTCGTGAATGGAGGCGCTCCGTTCATCGATTACACCGCCGGCGGCAGCATCGTCTAATGGGATAAAACGCTGGAACGGGTGCTCGATTTCGACTTCGACACCGTGATTCCAGGCCACGGTCCAGTCGCCAAGAAAGCCGACCTGGTGAAGTGGCGGCAGACCCTGGCCGCCTTGCGGGCCCACGCCAAGGCAGCCTGCGCCGGCGGCGCCGCGGATGCGCTAAAACGCATGAATCTCGACGAACTCGGCATGCAGCCCAGCCCCCTGTTCGAGCGCAGTATCCCCGGCATGTGCCAGGAAATGGCCCAATAGAACAAAAGCACCGGTCGCTTACGTTCGCGGTTCGGTAGCGGGGCCGAACCGCGACCGTGAGGGAGTCGGTGCCTTTCTTCGAGCCTTTGAGCTATCGTTGATCCTAGAGGACGTCCGTGGGATTGCATCGAATCGCAGCACTCTTGGTTCTCTGCATTTCCGTAAACGCCCAGCCCACTCCCACCTTTCGTCTAACCCGCAGCGAACATTTCGAGCTGTATTCGCAAGGCGCCGACGTCGCAGCGCGCCCGGCTCTAATCTGGTTCGAACAACTGCGCGCATTCTATCTCCAGAAAAGCGGCCTGGACCCAGAAAGCCTGCGGCCGGTTCGAGTAATAGCATTCCGTTCCCCAAACGAGTATCAACCCTACCGGCCAAATCTAGCGTCCGACGGGCATTTTATCGGAACCGAAAACCGCGATTACATCGTGATGGCGGCCATTGACGCCGGCCAGTTCCCCACCGCGGCGCACGAATACGCACACTCCATCCTGCACTCCGCCGGTCTTCATTTTCCGCCATGGTTCGCCGAAGGCTTAGCCGATTTTTTTTCAACCGTTCGCATTAATGACCGTGGTTGTACGCTGGGCGGTGACCTTCCGGCGCGCTCTCAATTCCTGCAGCACCATCCGTGGATGCCATTAGCAGATCTGACCACTTTGCCCGCGAATTCGCCCATCCGCGACGATCGCGAGCAAACCGCCGTCTTCTATTCCCAAAGTTGGGCGCTGGTGGACATGTTGGTCCTGTCTCCGCAATATAGTCCAAAGTTCCCCGAGCTGATCGCTGCTCTTTCCTCCGGAACGCCCGGTGCACAGGCGCTTCCAAGCATCTATGGAAAATCTCTGAGCGTCATCACCAACGATCTCCAAGCCTGGACCGCAACTAAACACCAGCCCGTTCCATTATCCGGAATACCCGCTCAGATCTCCACGCAAAACTTCGCCGTCCAATCATCCGTCGATGTCTCGCCCTTTGAGGCTCGCTCTCTCATTGCGGACATGCTGCTCGCCGCAGGTGAGCTAGATCGCGCCGAGACAATCTACATTGATCTTGAACGTGAGGCGCGTAAGGACGCCGGCGTCCACGCTGCACTGGGCAACATCGCTCTTCGCAAGGGCGATAACGGCCGCGCCCGCGAACAATGGAAGTTGGCCATCGGTCTAGGCATTCAAGACGCGACGCTCTGCTATCAATTCGCCGCGCTCGGCGAACTCGCCGGCCTGCCGGATTCCGAACTCCGCCCTGCATTAGAACGCGCCCTTGCTCTTAAACCCGGCTTTGACGACGCCCGCTTCCATCTAGCTCTGATTGAAAAAAACGCCGGTGATTATGACGCCGCGGTGACCAATCTTCGCGCCATGCGGACGGTTGCCCCCACGCGCGCCTACAACTATTGGGCCGCGCTAGCCGACGCGCTGATCCAACTCGACCGCAGGGACCAAGCCCGCGCCGCCTCCAAGCGCGCCTTGGAGCATGCCACCACCGCCGCCGAGCGCGCCCACGCCCAGCAGCTTGCATTCCTCGCCGACACAGATTTCGCCGTCCAGTTCACAGTCGGCAAGAATGGCCGAGCCGAGCTCGCCACCACCCGCATCCCTCACGCCACAGCCGATTTCAATCCGTTCATTCAGCCCGACGATAAAATCCGCCACGTGGAGGGCGCCCTGCGCGAGATCGATTGCAGTGGACCTGTGACCCGATTTGTTGTCGAAACCCCGGAAGGGCGTGTTACGCTCGCCATCCCCGATCCCGGCCACGTTCAGATGCAAAACGCGCCATCCGAATTCACCTGCGGCAAGCAACAGCCAACCAATGTCGCGGTGGACTACGCAGCCACCCCTGGATCGCCGGCCGACGGCATAGTGCGCGGCATGCAGTTCCGCTAGCGGTACAAAGCCGAACCGCGACCGGCAGGGAGCGCTACCACGACCCCAGAACCAGCCCCGGGCTGCAAGTAAATTACACTCAGGCTGCTAGAATGGGAACATAACATCGGTCCGCCGGGCACACTGTTGTCCGAGCCGGATGCCGTCATCCTTTGGAAATTCATAAGCACAGAATGTCCGTAGCGTCCAACGAAATCGACCTAGGCTTTGGAGTCCAATTTGAGGACCTGTACAACCGCGCAGGGTTGGTCCGTCTGGACGGCATTTTTCTACAGCATCTTACCGCCGCTGACCCCAGCCTCCACACGCGCCTGGCCTCCGCTCGCGCCAACCGGGACACCATTGCGGACAAACAGCGATCCGAACTGATTATCGAGCTCGCCCCTCACGTCGAAGATTTTCTCGGTGAGCTTTTCAATATCCCGGGCGAAATGCAAGCGCTCGGCGCCCGCCATAACGCGCTCGCGCCTCTGTTCGCCTTCAAGCGCAAGTTCATCCAAAAGCGAGCGATTTCAGGCGTCACCCAGGATCAAGCCGCCGCCATCGGCGGACCGGCATTGGCCGCTGAATTGGAATCACTCCTCGGCGAACCGCTCACCCAGGAATCTTTTTTCCAGCACGTCTCTCGTTGGATCGAAAACGAAGCCGAGCACGCGCCGCTCATCCAGACCGCTGCACGCTACGCCGCCTGGGCCGCGCTATCACCCGCCGGAATTCGAAAGCACCATTCCGACGTTCTCTTCAAGGTGGCGCACAAACTCGATCAACACCATTTGATCCCGCTCGAAGCCATCCAAGTCAACGGACTGTCCACGCTCCGGCTCTCCGAAGACCGCTGGCGCCATCGCCAGGGATTCAAGCTCACTGATGCAGGCATGAATCTAACTGGCGCTATGGATCAGGCGCACTACTGCATCAAGTGCCACAACCAATCCAAAGACAGTTGCTCCTCCGGCTTGAAGGAAAAAACTGGCGAATTCAAAAAGAGCGGCTTCAACGTCACACTGGCCGGCTGCCCGCTCGACGAAAAGATTTCCGAGCTCAACGTCGTAAAGCAAAACGGCGCGAGCGTTGGCGCGCTGGCCATTGTCACCATCGACAACCCCATGGCCGCCGCCACCGGTCATCGCATTTGCAACGATTGCATGAAGGCCTGCATTTATCAAAAGCAGGAACCGGTAGATATCCCGCAGATCGAAACGCGCACGCTGAAAGATGTCTTGGAGCTGCCCTGGGGCTTCGAAATCTACAGCCTGCTCACGCGTTGGAACCCGCTGAATTTCGAGCATCCCGTCCCGCTCCCCCCCAGTGGTTACAAAGTGCTGGTGGTCGGCCTCGGCCCCGCCGGCTTCACCCTCGCGCATTACCTCATGAACGACGGCCATGCCGTGATTGGCGTAGATGGACTGAAGATCGAGCCGCTGCCTAAGGATCTTTCAGGAGTCGACGCGTTCGGTGAGCGCAAGCCCTTCCGCCCCATCCGCGACATCCAGGAAATTTATGAATCGCTGGACAACCGCGTCATGGCGGGATTCGGAGGCGTAGCCGAATACGGCATTACGGTCCGCTGGGACAAAAATTTCCTGAAGATTATCCGGCTTTTGCTGGAGCGGCGCCGCGAGTTCGATATGTTCGGCGGCGTGCGCTTCGGCGGCGCCATGACCATCGATAGCGCTTTTGAAATGGGCTTCGATCACGTAGCCCTTTGCGCCGGAGCCGGCCGCCCCACCGTAATCCCGATGAAGAACGGATTATCGCGCGGCGTGCGCCAGGCGTCCGATTTTTTGATGGCCCTGCAGTTAACCGGCGCCGCCAAAGCCAACTCGGTAACCAATCTGCAAATCCGCATGCCCATCGTGGTCATCGGCGGCGGCTTGACTGCCATCGACACGGCCACTGAGTCGCTCGCGTATTACGTCGTTCAGGTTGAAAAATTCCTCCAGCGCTACGAGACGCTGGTTTCCGAAAAAGGAGCAGCCGAAGTCCGCTCCAACTGGAGCCAGGAAGAAAGCGAGACCGCCGGCGAGTTCATCGCGCATGGCCGTGCGATTCGCGCCGAGCGGGAAGCTGCTGCTCGCGAAGGCCGCACTCCCAATCTGATCGCCCTCTTGAATTCCTGGGGCGGTGTCACCGTGGCCTACCGGCGCCGGCTCATTGACTCACCCAGCTACACGCTGAACCACGAAGAAGTTTGGAAAGCTTTTGAAGAGGGCATCCGTTTCACCGAATGCCTGTCGCCTCAAGAAGTGGAAATGGACCGTCACGGCCACGCTGCGGCATTGCACCTGATCCGGCGCTCCTATGACGAGGCCACCGGCAAAATGACCGACACCGGTGAGCAAATACGCCTGCCGGCGAAATCAATTTTGGTCGCCGCGGGGACGCAGCCCAACACCGTGCTCGGCCGCGAAGATCCCGATAATGTTTTATTAGACGGCCGCTGGTTCCAGGCGGTAGATGAGAATGGACAACCCGTCCAACCGGAACGAATCGCGAAACCCAAAGCCGTGCGCGTGCTCACCTCCGTGCGTCCCGACGGCCGCGGCATCAGCTTCTTCGGCGATCTGCATCCCTCCTTCGCCGGCAATGTTGTGAAAGCCATGGCCAGCGCTAAACAAGGTTATCCCGTAGTGTCGCGGCTCCTCGCCCGCAGAGCGCCCGCCGTTCCTGCGCCATCCCAATTAACCGCGCGTTTGAACGACGAACTGCGCGCCGTAGTGAAAGACGTCATCCGCCTGACGCCCACCATCGTCGAGGTAGTAGTGCGCGCTCCCATGGCCGCACGCGCATTCCAACCGGGCGAATTCTACCGGCTGCAGAATTACGAAACTCTCGCGGCCCATGTCAATGGCACGACGCTAGCGATGGAAGGCCTGGCACTGACCGGCGCGTCCGTGGATCGCAAAGAAGGGCTGCTGTCAACGATCGTTCTCGAAGTCGGCGGCTCTTCCGATCTTTGTACGCTTCTTAAACCTGGAGAACCTGTCATCTTGATGGGCCCCACCGGTACGCCCACGGAAACCCCATCGCGCGAAACCGTCCTGTTAGTCGGAGGCGGCCTCGGCAATGCCGTGCTGTTCTCCATCGGCCAACAACTGCGCGCCAGCCGCTCGCGCACTATTTACTTCGCCGGATACAAGAAGCTGATCGATCGATACAAGGTGGAAGAAATCGAAAAAGCTGCCGACATCGTGGTGTGGTGCTGCGACGAAGCACCCGGGTTCACGCCGGATCGCGTCCAGGACAAAGCCTTCGTCGGCAATATTGTGGAAGCCATGGCCGCCTACGCCCGCGGCGATTTGGATGAACCCGAAATTCCATTCAGCATGGTGGACCGATTAGTGGTCATCGGCTCCGACGCCATGATGCATGCAGTGCAGCGTGCGCGTCATGCCGTCCTCGCGCCCTATCTCAAGCACGGCCACAAAGCCATCGCGAGCATCAACTCCCCGATGCAATGCATGATGAAAGAAATTTGCGCCCAGTGCCTGCAGCAGCACAAGGACCCCATCACGGGCGAAGAGACTGTGGTTTTCTCCTGCTTCAACCAGGACCAGCAAATGGACCACGTAGACTTCGCCAGCCTCCGCACCCGCCTATCCCAAAACGGCGTCCAGGAAAAGCTAACCAAACAATGGATCGATCGCTGCCTGCGCAAAATGGGGGCCCGCGAAGTCCT
>DASYNU010000075.1:0-3347 GCA_036008345.1 Bryobacteraceae bacterium | reverse complement strand
CGAGGTACTTGCAAAATTATGCCGGATTGTTGGGTGGGGAAAGCCAAAAGCCTACCATGGTAGAAGCTAGGTGGTCTGCGGATGACGCTGGAGCGGTAGCAGGCGCGATTTCCGGTAACCTGCAGGTGCCTGCAGACAGGCCTCCGGCAGGCGGCTGCTACGATCGGATTTCTGATTTCGTTTGCCTGGCTCAGGTAGGGATTTCACCGCGCTGCGGTGGCTGGCCACGGCTCCAGCGTAAAATTTGGTCGGCGGTCAAGGCCAGGATACCGAACATCAGATGGGCCATTACCTTGGCCGACCCGCGAACTCTGACTCTAGTCGCTCCGTACTCATCTTTCAGTCGACTAAAGACACGTTCTACCGCCGTTCGCTCCCGCAGGCGTCCCTGCTGGTGCGGAGCCAACTCGGTTTGCTGGGAGCCGCGTTTCTGAAAGGGAATAATAGGCACATGGCCCAACTCACGACTCTTCTCTCGAATCGCGGCGCAGTCGTAGCCGGTGTCCATCAACTCATAAAGACTGGTCACTCGTTGGGCACTCAGCAGCATTAGCGGGATAGCTACCTGGGTGTCATTGACCGAGGCCGAGGTCAAAACGCAACTGATCGGAATTTGCCCATCGGCTACGTCCAGATGGAGTTTGTAGCCACTCCAGCGATACTTGTTTCCTCGGCTGTCGAGCTTGCAGCCGACGTCGCAGTTCCGCGGCAGCTCGGCCAACATCTCTGTTAGGGTCATACCCGAGCACTGGCGCTCTAGCCGAGTCATCTGCTCGGGACGCTTGATCCCCCCGGCCTTGCGATGGAGTCGGCGCCCGGCCGGAGCGGCCGGCTTGGGCTTGGGGCCAGGCTTCTCGCGCACCTCGATGGCGGTGGTGTCGCGCAGGATGTGCCCCACCAACCTCTCTTGCTGCGTACGCTGAATCACCGCGGCATGCACTCGCTGCGCAAACTGGTTGCGCGCGAACTCGGCGAACGATCGCGAAAACACGGTTTCGTCCGGAATTTGCGCCGCCCCTTCCCACCCGCACAGGCGTCGCAATACCACGTCGTGGGCCAAGCGATTCAGCAGCGCTCGCGTATCAGATATGTGGAAAACGGCCTTGGCCAGGAAGGCCCGCGCCATCTTGGCTCGATCGTGTGGCGGACGGCCCCGCCCCAGCCGCACCGCTGCAAACCCATCCATCTGCAGCAGCGCCAAGGCGCGCACGAATTCCTCATGCTGCTCACTCATGTCCCCGAACTCTTCCCGCAGCCTCGGGAACAGCCGATCCTGGAGAATATGGCCAAATGTACTAAACAGATCAGGTAAGCTGTTCATGGGGGTGGCCTCTTCCAATATTTTTTTGTTTCGTCACAAACATTCTATTGGGAAGCTGCCCTCATTGGAAACATTTTTTTCAACTTCTGTTTGGTGCCATCAGTAAGGGCACCCTGAGGCTATTTTTGCAAGTACCTCGAAAGCGCCTGCCCCACCTTGACCACAAAGATTACAGACACTTTCTTCTGCCAAGCGATTCCTTTACTGCTCGCCGTGATATCCTGGTGGTTTCCATGCGCCCTCATCCGGGCGAGAGGTTCCACCATGTCAGGACATTCAAAATGGGCGACCATCAAGCACAAAAAGGCCGCTTTGGACGCCAAGCGCGGGAAGTCTTTCACGCGCATCATCAAGGAAATTATGATTGCCGCGCGCCAAGGCGGCGATCCGGATATGAATCCGCGGCTGCGCACCGCCATCGTTGCCGCCAAAGCGGTCAGCATGCCGGCCGAAAACATCAAGCGCGCTATCCTGCGCGGCACCGGCGAGCTGGAGGGCGGACAGATCGACGAAATTGTCTTTGAAGGCTATGGGCCCGGCGGCGCCGCCGTTCTGGTGGCCGTGGCTACCGACAATCGCAATCGCACGGTGAGTGAAATCCGGCACATGTTCTCGAAGAACGGAGGGAACCTGGCGGAGGTGGGCGCGGTGTCGTGGATGTTCGAGCGCAAGGGCTCGATTCTGGTCGAGAAGGAAAAGGCCGGGGAGGATCAGCTGATGACCATCGCCCTAGATGCCGGCGCCGAGGACATGCGCGATTCGGGCGATAGCTGGGAAGTTGTTACCGCCCCGGAAGCGCATGAGCAGGTCTTGAACGCCATCCAGAAGGCCGGCATACCGACCACGGAAGCTACCATCGGCATGCTCCCAAAGAACCTGATGAAATTGGAAGGCAAGAACGCGCAAGCCATGCTGCGTTTGAGCGAGGCGCTGGAGGAACACGACGACGTCCAGAATGTGTACTCCAACTTCGACGTGGACGAAAAAGAGCTTGAGGCGATGGCTTAGGCGGAAATGCGCGTCCTGGGCATCGACTGCGGCACCCAGCATACCGGCTACGGTCTGATCTCCAGCGATGGCCGTTCCCACCATATGATCGCCGCCGGCTCCATCAACACCAGCGCGAAGGAGCCGCTCGAAACCCGGCTACTGGCCATCGCGCAAGGCCTGCGCGAAGTCATTGGAACTCATTCACCGGATTCGGCCGCCGTGGAAGCAGTTTTTTACGCCCAGAATGTCAAGACGGCTCTCAAGCTTTCGCACGTGCGCGGCGTGGTGCTGCTCACTATCGCGGAAGCCGGCTTGGCGGTGGGCGAGTATTCGCCGCTCGAGATCAAAACCAGCGTGGTGGGCTATGGCCGCGCCGAGAAGCAACAGGTGAAATTGATGGTGCATTCGTTGTTGGGCCTTGAGACCGAGCTCGAATCCGAAGACGCCTGCGACGCGGTAGCAGTGGCCATCTGTCACGCCACTCACGCGGCCTTCCGCCTGCAAGTTGCAGCACCTCGATGAACCGGCTTTCCCTTCTGCTGTTGCTTTTCTCAGGGCTCGCCCCGGCCGCGCCGCGATTGTTTTACTCCAAATATTTCAAAGGCAGCGTGCCGGAATTCACGGCAGTCACTGTGGAACGCTCCGGCCAGGTGACTTACCAGGAAGCGAAGGACGACGATAATCCGATCCGGGTTCAGATGACTGAAGTGGAGACGCAGCAGCTGTTCGACCTGGCCGAGAAGCTGGACAAGTTCCAGCATCCGATTGAATCCGGCTTGAAAGTTGCCAACATGGGGACCAAGACGTTCCGTTTCGAAGACGGAACCGAGAAACATGAGGTTCAGTTCAATTATTCGGTCGACACCGTAGCGCAGGCTCTCTTGGATTGCTTCGAGCGCATCGCGGAAACCGAACAGGATTTCAGTGAATTGGAACGCACGGCGCGTTACGACAAGCTGGGCGTCAACGATGCGCTGCTGGTGCTGGATATCAGCATGGAGCACAAGCGCGTGGTGGCGGCGCAGCAATTCCTGCC
>DASYNU010000074.1:0-4502 GCA_036008345.1 Bryobacteraceae bacterium | reverse complement strand
GCATTCATCCACAGGCGTCCGTCGCAGCCACGGCACGGATCGGCGAGGGCGCGTCCATCGGAGCGTTCGCGGTGGTGGGGGAACACGTCTCCATCGGCCGCAACGCGGTTCTGCATCCGCATGTAGTGATTTATGAAGGCGCCCAGATCGGCGACGATTTCTACGCTCACGCGCAATCCGTGGTGCGCGAATATTGCCGCATTGGGAATCGCGTGATTTTACAAAACGGAGTGATAGTGGGCGGCGATGGCTTTGGCTTCGCCAAGACGCGGGAGGGGACGCACTTCAAGATTGTGCAATCCGGGGTGACGGTGATTGAGGACGACGTGGAGATTCAAACGCTCACTTCTATCGATCGCGCCACGGTGGGCGAGACGCGCGTGAAGCGCGGGGCCAAGATCGACAGCCTGGTGCAAGTGGGTCACGCATCGGTGGTAGGTGAGGACAACATCATCTGCGCGCAAACCGGGCTGGCCGGCAGTTCCATCCTCGGCAAGGACGTGCTCTTAGCCGGACAAGTGGGTATCTCGGGACACCTCACCATCCACGACCACGCCATCGTATACGCGCAGAGCGGCATCGGCGGCGACGTGAAGGAGGGCGCGGTGATGTCAGGCTCACCGGCGTTCGACAGCCGCGACTGGTTGCGCGCGATCACCGCGTTTCCGAAACTGCCCGAGTTGTTGAAGACAGTGAGACAATTGGAGAAGCGGCTGGCGTTGCTCGAAGGCGCTCCGGCCTCTTCCGAATGATCGACGACCCCACCCGTAACGGCCGCCGCCCGGTGGCCTATCTCAACGAGACTTTTCTCGAGAGCCCGGATGCCCGCGGCTTGCGGATTCTCTCGGAATATCTGGAACCTCTCTCGCATTTTCGCGACGAGAAGATTCAGGACACGATTGTGTTCTTCGGCTCCGCCCGAATCACCGAAGAAGGTCCGCTGGGCCAGTATTATAGTGACGCCCGCACTCTGGCGCGTTTGATCACCGAGTGGGCCAACGGTATCGAATCCCCGATTAACCGCTTCGTGATCTGTTCGGGAGGCGGACCGGGCATCATGGAAGCGGCCAATCGCGGCGCCAAAGATGCGGGCGGCAAGACCATCGGATTGAATATCGGATTGCCTTTCGAGCAGCAGCCCAATCCGTACATCACGCCCTCGCTTTCTTTCGAGTTCCACTACTTCTTCATGCGCAAGTTCTGGTTCGCCTATCTCGCGCGTGCCCTGGTGATTTTTCCCGGCGGCTTCGGAACGCTGGACGAGCTTTTCGAAATCATGACGCTGGCCCAGACCCACAAGCTGGAAAGCAAAATCGTGATTGTGCTGTACGGCTCAAAGTTCTGGAAAGAAGTGCTGAATTTCGACGCTCTGGTGAAGCACCAGACCATCTCTCCGGAGGATCTTAAGCTGTTTCAATACGCCGACGATCCGGCGGAGGCTCTGCTGATTTTGGAAGAGCAGTTGACGAAGTATTTTCTGGAGCCGGAAAACCCGTTGCCCGAAGCGGTTCCGGAGACCCCGCAGATCGCGAAATCGCGAGTGTGACTCTTCTAGAGTTGTGACCAGGGACATCAAAACTGTCTGGAAGCGGCTGGGCAAGCTGGACAAAGCTTTCCTGATCCTGCTGCTGGTCTATATCGTTTTGCTGCTGGCGGTTCCGCCCAACATATTCGTTGGGGTTCTGCAGTTCGTTTTGTTCGTTTTGGGCGCCTGGGTGGTGATTCGTCTGGCGCGCGCCGGGTTGCGCAAGGCTATCTGGCGGCTGCGAAATCGGATTCTGGTTACCTATGTACTGATCGCGGTGGTTCCCATTTTGCTGATTCTCACTTTGGCCGGCTTGGGCACCTACATGTTGGCTGGACAAGTTGCCGTGTATCTGGCACGGTCCGAGTTGGAACGGCGGGTGGCTTCCATGCAGGCCGTTGTGGATGCGATGGTGCACACTAATCCGGTGATCCGGGTGGAAAGCTTACGCCGCACCGGCGAGATCTATAGCGAGCGTTTCCCGAATCTGTTTTTGCTGATCGACGACACCACGGACAGGCATGGGAATGTGCTGCATTGGCCGGCGATCCCCGCCATCACAGCTGCTCCCCGGATAGAAAAGAACGGCAGCGGAGTGGCCTTGCTGGATAGTCATTACTATGCCTGGGCGCAAGCGGAAGCCAACGGTATGCGGTTTATCGCAGCCACGCCGCTCACACGGCGCTACCTGAGCGAAATGGTTTCCGGGTTGGGCGACGTATACTTCCTGCAAGTTTCCACCGAGCCGGCGTCCGGCAAGCAGAACAAGGGTGTTGGGTTCCAGGTGTCTACAACCGGTTTGCCTTCCGGACGCGAGGCGCCCGGGCCGGCTCTGCCCGCCGCGGTGAATCGCTTCGATCTGGATGTCCGGTGGGTTTCCTTGGTACCCGTGAAGCATTGGATGGAGCCGGGAGTGGACGACGCGGCTTTGCTGCTGGTGCACACGCGCTATTCCGCGATTCTCAACATCATCCTGAGCAATAAGGTGGATGATTTTCAAGGCTTGGTTCCGATCGCGTTGTTGGTGGTCTCCATAGCGTTTCTGGTGGTGGAATTGATCGCACTGATTATCGGCGTGTCGCTGACGCGCACGGTTACAGGCGCGGTGCACTCGCTGTATGAGGGTACGCAGCGAGTCATGAAAGGGGATTTCTCGCATCGCATCACGGTTTCCGGACGCGACCAATTGGCCGACCTCAGCAAATCGTTCAACAGCATGACCGAAAATCTGGAGAAACTGCTGATTGTGGCCAAGGAGAAAGAGCGCTTGCAGGCCGAGCTCGCACTGGCGCTGGAAGTGCAAGAGCAACTCTATCCCAAGAGTGCTCCGATATTCAAGACCATCCGCGTCACCGGAATGTGCCAGCCGGCGCGCATGGTTTCGGGCGATTATTACGATTACCAACGGATCTCCTCCAACCGGCTGGCGTTTGCGATCGGCGATGTGGCCGGGAAAGGGATATCGGCGGCGCTGCTGATGGCGGGCATTCAATCCGCGATGCGCATGGAGTTACGCGCATCATTCGAACCGGGGACGGAATCGTCGCCCGCCTATGGCGCGAGCAACGGCAACCGGCTTTCCACCGCACGCCTGGTTTCGGAATTGAACCAACAGCTCCACGCCACCACTTCGCCGGAAAAATTCGCAACGTTCTGTATCGCGCTTTACGACGATGAGACCGGCATGCTGACCTATACCAACGCCGGCCACCTGCCGCCCATTCTGATTCACAACGGCAGTTCCACGCTTTTGGATATCAATGGAACGGTGGTAGGGGCATTTCCATCTTCGAAATACGATGAGAGCAAAGTGGAGCTTCACGCGGGCGATCTATTGGTCTGCTACACCGACGGTATTACCGAGCCGGAGAACGAATACGGGGAAATGTTTGGCGAGGAGCGGCTGATAGAGCTGGTGAGCAAGCATGCGGAGCGGGATGACCACCGGGTGATCGAAGTGGTGATGGACGCGGTCAGGCAGTGGACCGGGGCACCGGAGTTGTCCGACGATATGACGGTGCTGCTGGCACGGAAGCAGTGAGTGGCAGGGCATGGCGCCACCCTACTTTAGGTGTGTGGAGGCGGGGGCTTCTTGGCGAAGTAATCCACGCCCATCCGCGAGAGCGCCTTCATAAGCCCCCAAGGAATTAAGAAACCCAACACTGGACACAGCAGAACCAAGGGAAAAACCCAAGTAGGAGGGCGCACAGAATCAAAGTAGAAGTTGCCGTCAGCAAGTACAAAATAGGCCACGCGGCCATCTTGCCAGTACAGGTCCTGAGCCCAAGGACCGTCGACTCTTATCATTTCATTCGCGGAGGGCGAATCTCCGCTGCTCTTGGCCGCCAGCGCAGCCCGTACTTCTGAAGTGTTGAGAAGTGCGCTGAACACCTGGTGTTGGTGAGACGCGGCGACCATCTCCTCCCGCAAGAATTCCCCTATTACTCCACCCGCCAGTATCCCCACCAAGCAAAGCGAAATGGCTGTTTTCCTAGGTTTCTCGCGATAGTTCAAGGTCGGCGATTGCGAGGCATTCTCCTTGAAGTCAACAGGCACGGCACAGTATGCAACGGTTCAAGATCAGCTTCAAGTGTAATTTTATTACTTTTGGAGACGGCCTGGTGCTCTATTATCGGGAGAGGCATGAGGGAGGCAGTTAACTCATTGACTCTTGAGCTTCTAATCTGGATTTGCGCGCGTCCCCGGAGTTATGCGGCAGCCATTGCCCACGGCATTCCGTGGGGAGGATACGCTGGTTGGAGCAGCGTGACGACGGGCACTAATGGGATATTGAAAAAAGCAGCGGTGGCTCAAAATCCCTGAGAAAAAAGGCAACGGCACCGACTCCGTTGAAAATCCCGCTCGGTTGAAAATCATGCGTGGGCTGGTTGGATTGGTGTGAGACTGACTTGGTAACCGAGTCGGCGGAGAGCCCGGGCCAGCTTCTGGGCACGACGAAGCTTGGCTTGGGGATTGG
>DASYNU010000073.1:0-5163 GCA_036008345.1 Bryobacteraceae bacterium | reverse complement strand
CGCACGGATTTTTTTAAGGACCGGGTGGACGGTTGGCTCAGCTTGTCGGGCGGACGCCTAGGAGGGAGTCCGGGCCTGGCAGCGAATTTCGGTCCACCGCGCGCAGCGTCATCCGCGGCTGCTCCCGCGCGCCCACCTGGTTTTGCCGCCGCCATGGCCGCCTTGCGTGAACCTCCAGCCGGGGACTTCTCCTTCATCTTCGAAACAGGCCGGCGCGAAATGGATGAGAAAGGGTTGCCGGATTCTTCGGCTTGGGCCGCGAAATACAACTGCGGTCCGCGGCGGAGCGCCGAGGAAATCATGGACTCTAAACCTGGCTACGTATACGACGGCACGCGCCAGAATCCGCCGAATCCAGCTTGGGGACTCCTGCCGGCCCCGGGCACCTCGCAACTTTACGTTTATCCGGATTGCGGTGACGGCAGAGTGGTGGCCGATATCGTTCGAGCTGACAAGGGACACACGGAGGGGCTTGAGCCGAAGGTAACCGAGGAGTTGGTCAAGCTGATGGTTTCGGCGAAAGGCGGCAAGATCCAGCAGGCCCGTTAGTTCCCGATGCAGCAGCGCTCCTTCGAAACGGCCCACCTGAACATCATGGACCTGCAGGTGGTGGTGGTCTTTGTGTCCCAATGCCCTCCGCGCGAGCTATATGATGCGTTGGAACGCTCGGCCCAACAGGCCGGTCTCACAGGTGAACTGGTGGCAGTCTGGCCGGATGAGATGGGCCGGACACGGTTTCTCGCGCCGCAGCAGATGCACGCCTTCTTTCGAATGGTGGGTTACGATCAACTGCGCGCGCAGGTCAACACAACATTGCAGTGTCCGTGCTAGGACGGCGGAACGCAGCGGAAACGGCGCGCCACTTCTGTGCGAGCCAGATCCACCAGTTTCAAATCCATCGCATTCAAGCGAAGCAGTTCAGAATAAGTCTGCGGGTCGCAGGCCTCTCGCAACAGCGCCTTTCTTTTTTCCAATGTAGATCCCACCCCGACGGTGGTGTTCACGGGCTCTCCCCAACAGGCGAGTTCCCCGAACGCGGGTTGAAGGAAAAACTGACCACCTATCAGGCTCTCCTCAAAGCGATCCACCACGCCTAAGAAAGATGTTCGCAGCATCTTCGCTACGGCCCGGTCAAAATCCTGGGCGCTCGGAAAATCGTTCACGATGCCGTTGGCCAGCAGATTCACCTGAGCGTCGTTGATGTACCAGGGCATCTCCCTGATCAGCGCCGCCATGAATTCGCCCAGCGGAAGCGTGTTGGCGAATTCGCTGACCGGATCTCCCACGCCCGGCTTGTCGCGGAAATAATCGTATATAGAACGGATACGGTCGATCGGGTCACGCAGGAAGCAGAGGTCGAAGAAAATAAACCCACCCACTTGGGGGACGGGGTAGTGGAACTGGTGGCTGGATACGGCCTTCAAATGTGGATTGCTATTGAGCAGCGCGACCAGGGCTTCGGTGGAGAAATGCCCATCGCGATCCGGCGTGTCGATGGAGACGAAGTTTTCCTCGAAGCAGCGGCGCAGCATGTCCTCGATGGCCATGCCCGCGCTTTTCAGGAAGTGATAATGCAGGATTACGAATCGCACGAGAACTGAGCGCCTTCTGTCACCGAGCTGGCTTCACGCGCGCCGTGGATCAACGGATGCGGGCTCGAAGTTGCCTTCGCGCCATGCTTCAGGAAATCGCCAAACGGGTCGCCCCCGCGGGCGCGAGCCTCTTCGTACCGCGCCAGGTAGTAGATTGGCTCGAACCATGCGTTCGGCTTGCGGCCTTCGGGTGCTCCGTGCAGCAGGTAATGCGCGAACGGATGCATGCGCGACGCACCGACATCCGGATAACGCTCCAGATAAAATGCGGCGTCGAAGTGTTTCTTGCGCAGGAAGAACCGGCGTATGGAGGTCTTGAATCGCCGCATTTAGAACCCGATCTTGTTCAGAACCGGCCGTACTCCTCTCCCTTATGTTCGTCATCGGCCCGCTCCAGGAATTTCAAAAGCGCGGGGACGTTCTCAGGACATCCACTAACGGCCATCTTCCACGGCGAAATGTAAGCGGCGCCTTTCTCCCATTCTGTTCGGCCATTTATGCCCGCGTACTATTATAAACTCGGTGGAATGCCACGGCGCCCTCCAACCTGCATTCGTGCGAGACGCGGGAAAGTGCGCCAGGTGGATGTTTATCGAAGCGAAGAGCGGCGGTACACCTAAGCAATACAGGCCGATGCGGCGAGCTTCGGCTCACTGCCCTGTTGCGGAATAAGGAGCTCCGGTCATTTTGGCCGCGAGCAGTAGCGCTGTTGGCTCGACGCGAACACGCAGCTCGTCTGCGGGCCAAAGTGCTGCTTGCTCGCGCTACATTGAGGGCGCCGCGGCAATGGTCCCGGAGGAATCATGGCTGGCGGACCGCCGCCTGTTTCAGTGCCGGCAAATCGCGAAGTTCGCTACTGAAATCATTGAGACGGGCGGAGAAGGGCGCGGCATCCAGCCCACGGTAGTGGATCTCGCATCGTCGAGCGATGCCTAGAATGCGCCGACCTCTACGCGGTTTTTGCCGTGATTTACAATGGCCGGTTGCTGGCCGATCACCAGATCAGCCGCACGCGCTTCCGCAACATTATGAGCAAGTCCGTATGAGCAAGTCCGTAACCATGTGACGGTTGCCGCTTGTAGGATATTGCTGTATGCAGCGCATCCTCATCATTGGCGCCACCGGCACCGTTGGCGGCCTGGTTCTTTCTCAATTGCAGGTTACTGGCGCTCCAGTCCGAGCGCTCGTACGTAATCCGGATGCGGCTCGCTTCCCGCCGCAGGTTGAAGTAGCGCGTGGAGATCTGACGCTTCCCGAGACGCTGGATGCATGCCTGGACGGCATCGATACGGTATTTCTGGTGTGGGTGGCGCCGGCGGCCGCGGTTGCTCCCGCATTGGAGCGGATCGTGAAGCACGCGCGCCGGATTGTATTTCTGTCAGCTCCGCTCAAGACGCCGCACCCTTTCTTCCAGCAGCCCAATCCGGCCAGGAAGATCGGCGAGCAAATCGAGCGATTGATCGAGACCTCAGGATTGCAATGGACGTTTTTGCGGCCCGGAATGTTCGCTGGAAACGCCCTGGGCTGGTGGGCGCCGCAAATTCGCACTGGGGATCTGGTGCGCTGGCCGCATCTGGCCGCTCCTACCGCGCCGATTGACGAGCGCGACGTCGCCGCCGTCCGGGCGCTGTGTGAGGAAGGGATGCTGGAGCGGAATATGTTCTGACCGCTCAATCGCTGAGTCAATTTGAGCAGGTGTCCACAATCGGCCGCGCAATCGGCCGGTCGTTACGCATTGAAGAAATATCGCCCGACGAAGCGCGCCGTGAGTTGCTTGCGAACATGCCCGTGTCCGTGGTGAATATGCTGCTGGACGCCTGGGCCGCCGCGATCGGTCAGCCGGCGTTTGTTACATCGATGGTCGCAGAGATCACCGGAGCGCCGGCGCGGACATTCCAGGAGTGGGCGACGGATCACGTTGCGGAGTTTCGAGCGTGATGCGCCTTCCCGCGAGCCTACGCCTTTGGTTCTACTTTCGGCAGCTCGCGCCTGTACTTGCACTTGGCGGTTCTCGCCTTGAGCCATTTGTATATTAGGTAGCTCGACCCGCCGTCTGGGTGCTTTATTCCACGCCTAGGCTTCCCGTTGTTGTGCTGTAGACTAAGGAATGGGTGCATTTCTAATGGTGCAAAGTCTGATTACGTCCGACCCGAAAATCATGATGGGTAAACCCACGGTCGCCGGAACCCGAATCACGGTTGAATTGATTCTGGAGAAACTCGCCGCGGGGGAGGCAACGGACCAGATCTTGTCCGAGCATCCACGACTGACTGCCGAAGGCATTCGAGCAGCAATTGCGTTTGCCGCCGAGGTACTGCGGGCTGACGTAGTGTATCCGGTGGAGACAGTGACGGGTTGAAAATTGTCGCGCACGAGAGCGTCGATAGGCACATTGTCGAACGGCTCCGCATTGACGGCCATGATGTTCTGTTTATCGCTGAACTCGACCCCGGCATCGACGATGAAACCGTCCTCGACCACAGCCGGAGATCGAACGCGGTCTTGGTGACTGCGGATAAGGATTTTGGCGAACTGGTCTTCCGACAGCACCTCGTTCATTCCGGAGTTCTTCTCATACGACTCGCGGGTCTCCAGCCAGACCGCAAGGCGGAATTGGTCTCAACGACCTTCAAACAGCATGCTGACGAGCTAAGTGCCGGGTTTGCAGTTCTCTCCCGCCGGGCACTTCGGCTGCGTAAGCGGTCTCGCTGAGAGGCACCACGAGCCTTCAAGAGAGATCGATCAGCACTCCGGCGCCGATCTGTCCGGCAGCCTTGCGGTCCTGGCGTCCGGTGCAGGGATAGAGCTGGCCGAGGTGCTCATTCTTTAGCGTCGCGGCACGGCCGCAGCTCTCGCAATACTCCTGAGCATCCTGCTCGGTGGCGCTTTCGACGCTCGCGGGATCCGGCGGAGGGTCGAGCGTGTTTGAGCATTCCCAGGGGCCGGTGCAAGCGGCGAAGCCGCTATGCCGGCTCCCAAACTGGCCGCCATAAGAGCAGATTCATGATAATGCTCAATATTACGGCGGAGCGCGCAATCCTATTAGCGTTAAGTTGGTTGACTAAATAGCTTTATGAAAGTATTTATTAGCTGGTCAGGTGAGCGAAGTCGAGCCATAGCGGATGTGATGCGTCGCTGGCTGCCAAGCGTTTTGCAGAGTGTGCGACCGTATTTCAGCCCCGACGACGTTGCTAAGGGCTCTCGTTGGTCATCGGAAATCGCCAAGGAGCTCGAGGAAGTGCTGGGGCTAACCCGCCGGCTCGCCAGCGATCGCGAGCGCCGATTTGATCTCAGCCACCCTGTCTGGGACGACCTCTTGTCATCTGCGCTGGACCTAGCTCGTGTCGCGCGTGCTCGCGCGGACGACGACGAGACAGCGTCAAACGTAAGGCGCCTAATGCATGCAGTCGAATACATATCGAGGCGGGAGATGCACGCTGGGCGGCCGAGCATGCGGCACGTTCTGGGGAAATTCCAAGATCTCCTGGCAACGGATTTGAAGGCCGAAGGGACGCCCCGGAACACGTCGGATGAGGCCGCAGTCTAAAACCATCCTCCGAGCGACCGCGCG
>DASYNU010000072.1:0-62091 GCA_036008345.1 Bryobacteraceae bacterium | reverse complement strand
AACGCAGGTCATGGATCAGCCAGATCATGACCATGAGACGAACGAAAGGATGAACTTGTTGGGAACTTATTCGCAGAAGACCCGGACTTTTACGTCCTTGTCGTCCACGTCCACGGTTAGCTCATCCAGTTGGTCGACCAGTTCTTCAAGATTCTCGGGCTTGATCTGGCTCAAATCGAAAGCCACACCGTGTTCGTGTAGCGCGGAGTTTACGTGATCGCGGGCTTGCGCCGGGATTAGGGCGGCTAACTTTACTCCGGAGCGAAGCAACTGCATGGGCACACGTATATTTGCCTTGGTGCCAGTTCCCTTCCCGTTGTCGTCCACCACTACGCGGATGTACTTCGGCTTGGTTTTGGGGCGCGGCTCGGAACCGCTGGCATCGGGACCCGCCTGCGGCTCTTTCTCTACGGCGGAGATCAGACGCTCGGCTTCGTCGGCGGTGATTTTGCCGGTGGCTAACATCTCCAAAATCTGGCGGCGGTTCTCATTCATAATTCCTCCTACGAAATCTGGACTGAAACAGAATAGTGCGGATCGTCAACGTCGACGATGGTGCCTTTCAAGGCAACAAAGATTTTCCAGAAAGCGCCCAGCAGCGGAAATGGATTAATGCGGGCAACCAGGCAAACCAGGAGGCTCAATGGCAGCAACAGGAGTGCGACTGGCAACAGCAACAGACCGGCCAGCCAAAATGGAATGATCCAGCGTTGCGTGGAGCGCATGCGCTCGGTGCGAATCTGTACTGCGGCTGCGTAGGGAATCATTTCAATGCCTCCATTTCACTTCAGCGCTTCGAGTTCACTTCAATGCTTCGAGCTCCTGAATAGCGTCCTGGGCGCTGATCTCGCCGCGCTTCAGCCGGTCCAGGACTTCGGCTCGTGACGGCGCTGGGTTCGTTTCTACAAATTCCAGGCTGCTCGCAATGCGGTTGAGCCGGGACTTAATAGTGGGATAGCTTACACCAAAGATCTGCTCCATCTCTTTGATCGAGCCATGACTGCGAACGAAAGCGGTGATGAAAATCTGATCTTCCTGGCTCAGCCGGGCCAATTGGGGCAGCTCAAATTGGCCATCGATGGTAATGTCCTTGCCGGCGACACGAACGCGCTCAATCAGGATGGGCTGACCTTGGGTTAATTTGGTCAGTTCCTGCCAGTCGGAGGCTTTGGGGCTCGTTGTCACTAATCAATTTATACATCAATTTAATTAAGTTTGTCAACGACAATTATTGATTTTATTAAGTAAGCGCCTTCCGGGACTTGATTACCGTGCTGTAAGCCTCACCGGCAGCGTGGTTTAGCGCCGTCAGATGGCCCATCTTGCGGCCGGGGCGCGGCTCTAGCTTGCCGTAGAGGTGCAGCTTAACGTCGGGGAAGGCGCAAGCAGCCGGCCAGTCGGGCGCGCCTTGGGACCAAATATCGCCCAACAGATTGGCCATCGCGGCCGGACGGTGCATAGCGCTGGAGCCTAGGGGCATGCCGCAGACGGCGCGCAACTGCTGTTCGAACTGGCTGGTGACACAGGCGTCCACAGTGAGGTGCCCGGAGTTGTGAGGACGCGGGGCGAGCTCGTTAATCAGGAGCCGGCCGTCGCGGGTGACGAAAAATTCGACGCAGAGTACGCCGACTACGCCCAGCTGATCGAGAACCGTGCGCGACATTTCAATGGCGAGTTCGGCAATCTTGGGCGGCACGCGGGCTGGTGCTATGGAAAGATCCAGGATGTGGCGCGAGTGCTGGTTTTCGATGGCGCCGAAATGCACGAACTGGCCGTCGTCGCCTCGGGCGGCTACTACGGAGATCTCGCATTCCAGGTCGATAAAGGCTTCAAGCACCGATTCCTGTTGGCGGACCGCAGCCCACGCCTCGGCCACTTGCTCCGGCGAGTTGATCTCGAATTGTCCTTTGCCGTCGTAGCCGAAGGCGGCCGTTTTTAAGACCGCCGGATAGCCCAAATCACTCAATGCCTGATGCAGGTCGTCGAGTGAGTGGACTTCGCGATATGGAGTGATGGGCAGGCCGGCTTTGGTCAGAAACCGCTTCTCGCGAATGCGCTGCTGGGTGGTGTGCAGGATAGCTCCATCGGGACGAACGGGCGCGCAACGGTTGGCGGCTTCGGCGGTGGGGGCTGGAACATTTTCGAATTCGAATGTCACAACCGCCACCGAGCGCGCGAAGTTGGCGACGGCGTCCAAGTCATCGTAGGGAGCAACTACTTCCACGTCGGCGATCTGACCGGTGGGAGTGTCCTGATCCGGCGAAAAAGTGTGCACGCGATAACCCATGCGGCGGGCGGCGATGGCGAACATGCGTCCCAGTTGCCCGCTTCCCAGGACGCCGATTGCGGCGCCCGGAAGAATAGGAACAATCACGTCAGCTCTTCCGAACGGACTTTTTTGGCTTGCTCTTCGCGAAACACGCGCAGTTTCTCGCGCAGCGCGGGATCGTGATTAGCGAGCATCGCAACGGCCAGCAGCGCGGCATTTTGCGCGCCCGATTTTCCGATGGCCAGCGTTCCGACAGGAATGCCGCCGGGCATCTGAACGATGGAGAGCAGCGAATCCATGCCGCTCAGGGCTTTGCTTTCCACCGGCACTCCGAGCACCGGCAGCAGCGTGTTGGCGGCCGTCATGCCGGGGAGATGGGCCGCGCCGCCTGCGCCCGCGATGATTATTTCGAAGCCCCGCTCGATGGCGCTGGACGCATACTCCACCATCCATTGGGGAGTGCGGTGCGCTGACACGATCTTGGCTTCATGCGGGACGCCGAAACGATCCAGCATTTCCACGGCATGCCGCATGGTGTCCCAATCGGACTTGCTGCCCATGATGACGGCGACCAATGGCTGCATGGCGGATTACTGTCCTTGCGCGAGCGTGTAGCCGGCCTGGCCGTCGAAATTGCGAAGTGTTTCGGTTTTGACGACCTCCAGCAGAGCGATTTCAGGACCGATTCCATCGCCGTGTGCGACCGTGATGCAGGATACATTGGACATAGTTTTGAAAGACTAAAATAGCATGTGCGTTCACCAGAGTGTGAAGCCTTTCGCGGGGCGCGGCCCCGCGCCACGTTGGATACGTGTCGTCCGCTACGCGTCCTGAACGACATGCACGGTTCGGGTGGGAAACGGCATCTCGATTTGCGCCTCTTCGAAACGTAGCTTGATTCTGCGATTCATTTCGCGTCCAATCAGCCATTGCTGGCCGGGCATGGTTTTGAAACGCGCCTTAATGAGAACCGCGAAATCGCCTAACTGATCTACACCCATTACCTCTAGCGGCGCAAGGATGGCTGAGTGGTAAGGCTCTTCGGTCTGAAGTTGATCCGCAATCGCTTTCAAGACTTCGCTGGCGTGGTCGGTATTCTCTTTGTAGTCGACCGAAAGGTTAAACACATAGTAGGAGTATTCGCGCGTCAGGTTCGAGAGGCTCTGGATAGCGCCGTTCGCGAAGATATGCGCCGCGCCGTCTTCAGCACGTAGCACCGTAGTCCGCAGATTGATCTCTTCCACCAAGCCGGCCTTTCCGTTGATCACAGCCACGTCATTGACGCGAATCTGATTTTCCATCAGCAGGAACAGACCGCCCACGATGTCCTTGATCACACCCTGAGCTCCAAAGCCCACCGCGACTCCGACCACCCCCGCTCCCGCTAGAAGCGGGCGAATGTCAAAGTTCATTTCCTTGAGGATCATGATCAATGCCGTGGTCCACACCAACAGGAACATCGCTCGCCGCATGACGCCGGAAACAGTCTGGACCCGCTTCTCGATATCCAGTTCACTTCCGCCTCCGGCCTTCAACATCATTTTGACGATGTAGTTGCGCAAGCCGCGAAAAAGGCGGCCTACGGCTCGTGTGCAGACAAAAGCAAAGATGACGATGAGCGCGATGCGCGCCAGGTTGAAGACCATCGGCAGGTAAAAATCGAGGTGCAACATTTCGCTGCCGTGGGACATATCTAATTAGGAATAGCAAGAATGGATGGCCGAAGAAAGTTGAGGCGTAGCGAGAAGGCACCGGCTCCCTCACGGTCGCGGTTCGGTAACGTTCTCTAAACATGCCACATTCTTTTCCGCACCGCGAGCGTAAGCGACCGGTACCTTTGATCTCTTCACGGATTCTTCCGCTCACGGCCGTGGTTCGGTTAAACTAGAAGCGATGCCAACAACTCCAACCAAGGCGGCCGAATCCACCCCTCCGGTCAGCAAGTGGGCGCCGGCGGTGCTGCTCGGCTGGCTTATACCAGGCGGCGGACACTTTCTGCTGAAGCGGACCGGGCGCGGCACGCTGCTGCTGGTGACCGTTCTCTCCATGTTTCTGTTGGGTTTGATGATGCGGGGTGCCATGTTCCAGCCGCAGACCGGCGACATTCTCACCACCATCATCTATTGCGGCGGATTTCTAGGCGACCTGGCTTCGGGTCTGCTCTATTTGCTGGCCACGTGGCTGGGATATACGCAGCCGGACATGGCCGGCCACGTACACGACTACGGAACCAAGTTTCTAGTGGCTGCCGGGCTGATGAATGTGCTGGCCATGGTGGACGCTTATGAAATCGCAACCGGAAAGAAGGACTGATGCCGAAAATGAATCTTTCCCATTTTGAAGCGTCCGTGCTGTTTGCGCTATTTGCGTCGGTGGTGCTGGGAGTAATCACCAAGCGCACCGACGCGGAACGGCTCCGCTACGGTGTGCGCTGTTTCATTTACTTCGTGGCCGCACTGATCGGGTTAGGCTGGCTGATGCATTTCGGGCATGGCTGAGGAAACCTGTTTTTAGCCGCGAATGAACGCGAATAACGCAAACAGAAACTTCGTGTTCATTTAGGTTCATTCGCGGCCCGGGGCTCGTCAGGTAAATTCGAGAATCACGCTATACATCGCCGTCGTTCCAGTGTTTGAGTCTGTGACGGTGAGCTGAATCACGAAGTCTCCTTTACTTGGAAAAGTCACCAAGATCTGGCCTGGCGTTCCGGTTCCCACGAAATTCACGGGGGACCCTTGCGTCGTCCATGTGAAGGTCAGGGGGCCGGTGCCGGTGCTGGTGCTGGCATCCAGCAGCAACGGATTCTGGCCAACCTGGACCACCTTGGTTCCACCAACTAATGTCCCAAGCTGCGGGCTGGTAACGTTGATCGTTATTCCGCCGGTGGACCCAGGCGGCACCACCGGAACAGCCGGGAATGTCACGGTACCGGTTCCGGACGCAGAATATGCGGCCACTGTGCCCGCTATCACTTCGACCACGTTGTTGATCGCGGGCGGCGTGTCGGTAGTGTAACCGATCGAGATAGCCGCGGGTGCTCCGGTGAGATTGCCAAACGCTCCTGCGGTTGAACTGGTGGAAACGGTCCCTACAATCAAAAGCGAAGGAGTGGGAGCGCAACTGGTGAGAATCTGGCTGACTTTAACCGTGGTAGATTGGATGACTCCGGTTTGGAAATTGAAATTGGGCGTGGGTAGAGGCGCTCCAGCGGCCACCAGGAATACAGTGGATGTCACGGTTCCTTGTTGCGAATTGTAAATGAATATTTCACGAATCTCCTGCGCGCCACTAGCAATGGAAGCAAGCTCGTTGGCCGGCAGGTTAGGCGTCAGCGTGGTCAAAATATCGGACAACGTCGCGGCGCGTTCGAAGTCCAGAGTTGTCAGACCCGGTGGCGCCGTAGTGCACGTGCTGGGAGCGGCCGGGGTAGTGGGAGTGGTTTGCGCCGCAAGTGGAATTACACTTGCCAACGCCAAAAGCAGCGTAGCTGCCGTCAAGGTTGATTTCATTTGTTTCCAAGGCTTCATCATTAGTTCTCCTCTCAAAGCTCTAAACGGCACACTCCGGCTCCACTAAGAATCCAACTGCTGGAGTTGATGCGCCACGGGACCTGTGTCGTCTCGGTACTTCAACGCGCGCGCCGCTGAACGTGAAAAACGCGCATAGAAGCAGATCTGAATCACCCGGCGTCGCACTACGTGAAGTAGATGCAATTACAGCGCCGCTGTTACTGAGGTTCTGCGTTACTTCCTGTGAGGAACTGTTAGAAGTTGTTAGACAAACTCGCGATTATGCAACAAGCAGCGTTTATTGCGCCGAATTACCGCACTTGCCTTTGCAAGTAGTTTGGGAAAGCTGTTGCGTAGGACCCAACGTGTTCGGATCGGAAACAGTGGGGCGCCGCACGCTGACGGTCTCCACTACTGTGTTGCCGGGCCGTGGTGTCTGCTCGATGATCTGTTGCTCGAAGAGCTTCAACTTGCCATCGGAATCCACTGTACCGGGAGCGCTGCGGCCGTACAAGTTCACCACGGAATCCTTCGACCCATCGGGATTCGTAACCGTCTTCGCGACCGTCTGGCCGTGGAGTTGCAGCTGGCCTTCCGGGCCGATTTCATACTCCGCGGTGTTGTCGCTGGATTGCCCGCCTTGCTCGGTGTGCTGTTTGGTCTGACGTACGGCGACGCCAAAGCCGCCGTTCCCGTCACGCCGGTAGGTGGTGGTGTCTTCGCTGTAACCGTTCCCATCTTTCACGCGCACTGTGTCGCGCTTCTCGACCGTTTCGATGGATCCATTCAGCGGGCGTTGCACTACGGTATTGGTGGTTTCCGTGGAGCCGCTCTTGTGTATTTCAGTAGTCGATTTCTGGACCAGCTGCATGTCGCCATTGACATCCGTTTGGTAGCGCGTGGTCTGGGTGGTGGAGCTGCCGTCGGGCCGTTTCTGTTCGTCGACGGTTTCCTTCACTGGCCGGGTTGGGTTGCCCATGGGGTCATAGGGATGGATCAGCCTTTCCACTACGCGCCCGCCGGCATCGTCGCGCAGCACGCGTTCCTCGACGCGCTCAACGGGAACCATGCGTCCATTAATGGATTGCATTCGTTCGGTGGTATCGACAGAGTTCTTGGACCGGGTCTGATCGATCTGCGGTCCATCGGCTATGCGATTCCCGTTGACGTCCACCGAAGTAGTGGTTCGAACGCTAGAGTCCTGTGCGGAAAGCGACAGAATAAACACAACACTGCCTAGAATGAAACACTTCACAATTCCCAGCCTAACGTCTTTGGCTTATGCGGACAATACGGCGAATACCTTAGAACAAGCACCGACTCCCTCACGGTCGCGGTTCGGCCACAAGCGATCGTTACCGAACCGCGAGCGTAAGCGACCGGTGCTTTTGAATGCTTGAACTAACTACTGCAACAACTGGCCCAAGACGGGAAGCGGTACCGCGCTTTCTTTTAGTGCGGCGTCATGGAAGGCGGCCAGATTGAAAGCTGCGCCTTTGCGCTTCTTGTATTCTTCGCGCAGACCAAGCCAGCCGCGCCATCCTATGAAATACGTAGGCAACTGGCAGGACGACAGCTCGGCGCGTTGCACTTTTTCCGTGGCTTCTTCCTTTTCCTGGAAGGTGTCGTCGATCATCAGGCGAAGAGCTTCCTGCTCAGTCATATTCATGGTCTGGAGCCGGATATCGAGAATGGTGTTGGATATCACCCGCAGCAATTGTTTGAGCAGCGTCATCCGCAATTCGACATTGTTATTCAAGTAGCCTTCATCCGACATCAACTGCTGCGCGTAGACGGCCCAGCCTTCCACATAGGCGCCATTGCCGTAGATGTTTCTGAGCAAGCGGCGGGATTTGGGTTCGACGTTGTTCGCGATTTCCAACTGCACGTAGTGACCCGGCATGGCTTCATGGATCGTCAGTTCCTGAAGGCCGTAGGTATTGTATTCGCGCAGCTTCGATTCGATCCGATCTTTCGGCCAGTCCGTGGGGATAGGCGTGATCCAGTAGAATGCGCCCAGTTGGGGTTCAAGGGCGGGAGCTTGATTGAAACCTCCCACTGGATAGCCTCCGCGCATGAATTCAGGCGTCGGGATTACCTGTAGATTGGCGCGTCCCGGCAGCGTGACCAAGTGTCTCGCGCGCACGAAGTTGGTGGCTTCTTCCAGATCCTTGCGCGCCTCGTCGAAATACGTTTCAGGCGTCGGGTGCTCGCGGGCGATTTTGTCCAGAGCTTCTTTGATAGATCGGGGCGCGGCCAGTTTAGCCATTTCACCGCGTACATCTTTAAGGGCGGTTTCAGCTTCCGCCAGCACCTGATCCGGCGTTTTTCCGGATACGAACGTGTAGCGGAATTTCTCCTCATACTTGTCCTTTCCCAGGCGCCATTCGGAGGGCTTGCGGGAAAGCTCAGTGTTCAGGAACTTGTTGAAGGCTCGAAGGGAGTCGAGCGACGATTTCGCCGCGCGGTCGAACTCGGCTTTGAGAACAGCGGGTACTTTGGCACGGAGGGTCTTGTCGATCAGTTCGATATTGCCGTCGTTTTCTTTCTGCGCGACGGTGGTCCAGAGTTCGGGCGAATCTACCAGCATGCTCTGTGCGTTTTCGAAGAAAGCGGGAATCCGGAACAGGCGCTGGATAATATGCCGGTAGCGGGTCTCTAGCGGTGCGTATTCGAGAACGTAGGGATTGTATAGCGCGTTGCCAATGAGCTCCACATACATGGTGGGGTTGTGGCGAAAGCTCTGGATGCGGCGGAACTCGAGGATCGCGAGGTCGATCTGGTTCTGGATGATCTGGTAATCGGCGCGTTCCTCGGGCGAAAGGGATTCCGGCTTGATCAACGCCAGGCGGTCGCGAAAACCGAAATAGAATTGGCGCTGCTCCTGGAGTCCGCCGTGGCTGAGGTCGTCCAGTCGCTCGTCCAGACGAATGCCGTTGTGCTCGTGATAGCCGGCGGATGTCGCGGAGATTGGCGAGAGGGCTAGCGATCCGTAGACGAAATCTTCAGTGACTTTGGAAAAGTCTTGTTGTTCGCCGGGCATTTTGCAACCGGTGGTAAGGAAGAGGCTTAAGGTAAGTCCTAAGAGCACCGGCTTCCTTACGGTCGCGGTTCGGTAGCGCACTTTCACAATTTCTCCAGATCCTCTGCTTCTCCGAATTTGGAGCCCGCGAGATCCGGGTTGATGTTTCGCAGCAATCCCGTGAGGACGCCACCCGCGCCAACCTCGATAAATCGCGTGACGCCTTCCGACGCAAGTGTGCGGATGCTTTCGGTCCAGCGGACTGGATTGGGAACTTGCTGATACAGACCTTCTCGCGCCTCCGCGCCCGTGTGGATCAGATTCGCCTTCCAGTTGTTGGCCAATGGAACTGTGAGGTCGCGAAATTCTGTGGCGTTCAGATCCACGGATAACTTTTGTTGCGCCGGTTGCATCAGAGCGCAATGAAAAGGAGCGCTGACGGAAAGTAGCACGGCCCGCCTTGCGCCCGCAGCTTTGGCCAAGTCCACGGCTCTTTGTACCGCGGCCGCATGTCCGGCGATGACGATTTGATCCGGCGAATTCAGGTTGGCAGCGCTGACCACTTCACCTTGCGAGGCTTCAGCGAGTATGGAATCCAGCTGGCCTTCGGGCAGCTTGAGCAGGGCTGCCATGGCGCCGATTCCGGCAGGCACGGCGGCCTGCATGTATTGGCCGCGCTTGCGCACTAATCGCACGGCATCGGCGAACTCGAGCGATCCAGCAGCCACCAATGCCGAGTATTCGCCCAGGCTGTGACCCGCCACGTAGCCCGGTTTTAAGCGTTGCTCTTGGAGCACGCGAAATGCCGCTATGGAAACGGTGAGCAGAGCGGGCTGCGTGTTCTCGGTGAGTTGGAGCGCTTCGGCTGGGCCCTCGAAGCAGAGCTTCGAGAGTGGAAATCCGAGTGCGTCATCAGCTTCTTGGAATGTTTTCAACGCAACCGGGAATCGATCTGCTAGAGTTCTGCCCATGCCGGCATATTGGGAACCTTGGCCGGGAAAGAGGAATGCGGTACTCATCGGGATGCCAAGAAACCAGTGTAGCGGTTTGCATATTTTTTACAATCCTTTCGGCACGCCCCTGCGTCTTACTTAGTGACGAAAGGAGGAAGCATGGCCTACTCAGCTCATCCTCAAACAACGCAGTTCGAGACCAAGGGGTTTGTCTACTGTCCGATTTGCACCCACACAGTGGAGGGGACCGTTGTCAGCAACGGCAAGACGGCCAAGGTAAAGCCGGGGCAAAAATGCTCCCGGTGTTCGGCGTCTCTGGATCCGGGCTACATCATGCGGCTTGACCGGGCAGCCTAGCGGGAACCTTGCTTTATCGCGCAGCGCGAGCTGCGCTGTGCGTGTTAATGTAGTTGTACGGAATGAAACGGAAAGTGCCGGCTAGTTCGGAACCCGTGATTGATCAGGCGTTGCTCGACCAAGCCAAGCGTGCCATCGCATCGGATCAGATTCCTCGCGTGGACAAGTGCACGGTCTGCGGCGCTACCTGCGCGCCTAATTCGGCGGAAGCGCTGTGCTGGGTCTGCCGCCGTTTGAAGATCAGCGCGTGGCGCGATTCCGATCAGCAAATCGCTCAGGAGTAGCGAGCGCCCGCTCGTAGATAAAAGCTCCGGCTGCGACATCCTCGACTCCCAATCCAATCGATTTGAAAATGCTGACATGGTTCGGGTCGTAGTGCGCTTCAATGTTCTGAAGCTCCACCACGTTTGACCAACTATCGGCCAGAATCAAGTCGCCGGCTTCGATTTTTGCTTGTTCAAGAGAATCCACTGCTACCAGGGCCGCGCGGTTCACCAAGTCGCCGGGGAGTTCGCGCCGATTCGCTACGTTCGATCCCATGGCGTTGACCAGCGTGCCGTCTGAGATCCAGCTGTTTTCAAACACCGGATCTTTCGCGTTGGTCGCGGTCACTACAATATCGGCGCCGCTGACTGCTTCTTCAGCCGAACTCGCGGCCGTGACGAAACACTCCTCGGCGAATTTCCGGCGCTTCTCTTCGCTGCGGCTCCAGATGCGAACCGTTTGGATGGGACGGACAGCGCGAATGGCCGCCAGTTGGGTGCGGGCCTGGAATCCGGAGCCGATGATCGCTAGAGTTTCGGCTTTCGGATTCGCCAACAGATCGGTAGCATAGCCGCTAGCCGCTCCGGTTCGGATTTGGCCAAGGTAATTGGCTTCCATCATCGCGAGCGGCTGGGCGGTTTTGGCATCGTAAAGGAAGAAGTAGAAGTGCGCGCCGTAGCGCGGATTGGTGGAATAGAACTTGGTGCCGAAGTAATTGCCGACGGCGCCAGCCATGCTGTGAAGCACGGAGCCGGATTCAAGAATGAGGCGACGGCGGGGTTGGTTCAAGGCGCGTCCGATTCTCAAAGCCTCGAAAGCCATACGCATTAGGCGGATGGCTTCGGTTATAGGGAGGAGCTCCTGGACGTCGGATTCCGAAAAGTAGAACATAAGATAATTGGCCGCGAATGAACGCGAATACTGCACGCTTCTTATTCGCGTTTATTTGCGTTCATTCGCGGCCTGATTAGGTCTTGACCGGATCGGGGCTATCGGGATTTAACCCCAGCTCCGCTATCGCGGCCTTCGCCCGCTTTTTGTCGAATTTGCCGTCCCTTGCCAGACGCGACAGCGCGGCTGCCGTGATTGCTTCGGCGTCGTTTTCGAAATGCTTGCGCAGGTACTCGCGGTTTTCGCTGCGGCCGAAGCCGTCGGTTCCGAGCGATACCATGCGGCCCGGGAGCCACGGGGCGATTTGATCGGCCACCACTTTCATGTAATCGGTGGATGCGATGATGGGGCCTTCGGCTCCGGCCAAGGCTTGTTGGATATAGGGCGTGCGCTCGGGCTCAGTGGGGTGCAGGCGATTCCAGCGCTCCACTTCCAACGCGTCGCGGCGCAGCTCATTGTAGCTGGTGACGCTCCAGACATCGGCTGGGATTTGGTATTTTTCAGCCAGCATCTTCTGGGCTTTTAGCGCTTCATTGAGAATTGGCCCGCTGCCGAATAAATGCAGCTGGGTCTTGCCGCCCTCAGCCGGCTTATAGCGATAAATGCCGCGTAGGATTCCTTCGTTGGTTCCCGCGGGCATCGGTGGCTGGGCGTAGTTTTCGTTGTAGATGGTCAGATAGTAGAAGCGATCTTCCATCTCCTGGTACATGCGGCGGATGCCGTCCTGCACGATTACTGCGATTTCGTACGCGTAGGCTGGATCGTAACTGTGACAGGTGGGCACGGTGCTTGAAAGCACCAGGCTATGTCCATCCTGATGCTGCAATCCCTCGCCCGAGAGAGTGGTGCGTCCGGCAGTTCCACCCATCAGGAAACCTTTGCCGCGCGAGTCCGCGAATGCCCAGATCAGATCGCCGATACGCTGGAATCCGAACATAGAATAGTAGATGAAAAATGGGATCATGGGTACGCCGTAGGTTGCGTAGGATGTCCCGGCGGCGGTGAACGACGCCATGGAGCCGGCTTCCGTGATTCCTTCTTCCAGAATCTGGCCGTTCTTGGCTTCTTTGTAAAACAGGAAGATTTCACTGTCTACCGGCTTGTAGAGCTGGCCTCGGCTGGCATAAATCCCGTACTGCCGGAAGAGCGACTCCATGCCGAACGTGCGCGCTTCGTCGGGGATGATGGGAACCACCAACTTTCCGATGGCCTGATCCTTTAGCAGCAGCGTGAGTACGCGGACGAAGGCCATGGTGGTGGAGACTTCCCTGCCCTGCGAACCGGTCAGCGATTCGGCGAACAGATCCACGGGCGGCACTTGAATTTCGATCTTCCCTACCGCGCGCGCGGGTAAACTTCCACCCATGGCATCGCGGCGCTCGCGGGCGTAGCGCATTTCGGGACTGTCTTCGGGGGGACGGTAAAACGAAATGGTATGGACAGTTTCTTCCGAAATCGGAATGTCGAAGCGCTTGCGGAAGTAAACCATCTCGTCCTCATTCAGCTTCTTTTGCTGATGGGTGACGTTGCGGCCTTCGCCAGCCTCGCCGAGTCCATAACCCTTGATAGTCTTGGCCAGGATTACCGTGGGTGACCCGGTGTGTTCTACGGCTCGCTTGTAGGCGTTGTAAACTTTTTGTGGATCGTGACCGCCGCGGCGCAGGGCGAAGACTTCTTCGTCGGTCATATGTTCTACCAGCTTTAACAGCTCAGGGTACTTGCCGAAGAATTCTTTTCGAACGAAAGCGCCGTCCTTCGCTTTGAAGCTTTGATACTCGCCGTCCAGCGCCTCGCCCATGCGCTTGATAAGAAGACCAGTAGTATCGCGAGCTAGGAGCGGGTCCCAATTACAACCCCAGAGAACTTTGATGACGTTCCACCCGGCGCCTCGGAAGGCGGCTTCGAGCTCGGTGATGATTTGGCCATTGCCGCGGACAGGACCATCCAGGCGCTGCAGGTTGCAGTTTACGACGAAGATGAGATTATCGAGCTTTTCGCGCGGAGCGAGCGTGATGGCACCGAGCGACTCAGGTTCATCGGTCTCGCCGTCACCGAGGAACGCCCAGACCTTGCGTCCGGTGACCGGAATGATGCCGCGATTCTCGAGATAGCGCATGAAGCGGGCCTGGTAGATGGCGTTGATGGGGCCGAGTCCCATGGATACGGTGGGGAACTGCCAGAAATCAGGCATCAGCCAGGGATGCGGGTAAGAAGAAAGGCCGGGCTCGGCGCGAAGTTCATGCCGGAAGTTTTCCAGGTGCTTTTCCGAGATGCGTCCTTCGAGAAACGCGCGGGCGTACATTCCGGGCGAGGCGTGGCCCTGGAAGTAGACGAAGTCACCGGGCTGATCGCCGTGGCGTCCGTGGAAGAAGTGATTGTGACCGACTTCGGTGAGCGTGGCGAGCGAGGCGTAGGTGGAGATGTGGCCGCCGATGCCAGGATCGTGTTTGTTGGCGCGAACCACCATGGCCATGGCGTTCCAGCGATTGAGGCTCTTGATGCGGCGCTCGATTTCGCGGTCGCCCGGATAGGGCACTTCTTCCTCTACGGGAATGGTATTTATATATGGCGTAGTAAGCTTGTGCGGGGTTTGGATGCCGTAGAGCGCGGCGTGATCGATGAGACGGGCCAGCAGGAAGGAGGCACGTTCGGACCCGCCTTCCTCCATAACGGAATCCAGGGACTCCATCCACTCAGTGGTTTCTTGCGGATTAGCGTCCGCTTGAGATTCGACTTTGGTTTCGAGCATTAGTAGTTTTCGAGGTGTCTCTTTTCAAAATACCACTCGTCCCCTTGCTGACGCGCGGGGCTACAGTGCCCGGCCTTCGATCACACGTTAGGGGCATGTAGCCCCACGCGCCAGGGCTTGAGAAAAAATCGGCTCGCAGGCGAAAGCGCCTGCGCCACGCAATGCGTCAATGTGGGGCAGACGCTTTCGCCTGCCAACCCCGTGTGCATGCCGATTTTTTCTCAAGCCCGTCAGCAAGGGGACATTAAGCCGGGTTGTGCATCGCGGCGCGGAGCTGGGACACATCGAAAGATGGGGGCGGGTATTTCATTTTCAAGGATGTCATGGTGTCCGCCAGAATCTGAGCCACCGCCAGATTCCGGAACCATTTATGGTTGGAGGGAATTACGTACCAGGGGGCGCGCTCGGTGCTGCATTCGCTGAGTGCGTCCTCATAGGCTTCCAAATATTGGTCATAATATCGGTGCTCGGCAAAATCGGAGGGGGACAATTTCCAGTTCTTGCTCTGATCGGTGATGCGGGCGTCCAGCCGCTTTTCCTGTTCCTCTTTGCTGATGTGTAGAAAAAACTTCAACACCACAACTTGATTCTTGGCCAGGATTTTCTCGAAGTCGTTGATTTGGCCGTAGCGCGCCGACCATTCGTGCTTCCCTACCAGCTTGTGAACGCGCGCCACCAGGACATCTTCGTAATGCGAGCGGTTAAAGACACCAATCTCGCCGCGCATGGGAACTGCTTTGTGAACGCGCCACAGAAAATCGTGGTGCGATTCCTCATCGGTGGGAACTTTGAAAGCAGTCACGCGGCAGGCTTGCGGATTGAGACCGGTCATGACATGGCGGATGGTGCCATCCTTGCCGGCGGCGTCCGGCCCTTGCAGCACCACCAGGACTGCGTATTTGCGCGATGCCCACAGTAGCGTTTCCTGTTCGAACAGACGCTGTATATCGTGTTTGAGGATCGCTTCATACTCGCGTTTGCGAAAGATGCCGGCAGTGTCGTCAGGGTCGTGGTGGCTGAGCTTGAGACGTTTTCCGGGCTCGACCAAGAAGCGTTTCGCGAGGTCTTTGTGGGATTTGGACATACTCCCATTAGACACTTTTAGGCCGCGAATGAACGCGAATGAACGCCAATAAAACGGGTTTCCTTATTCGCGTTTATTTGCGTTCATTCGCGGCCTAGAATCACTGAATCGACAAAGTGACGCCCACCGGTGTGCTGACTCCACCCACCGTCAGTTGCAAAGGAACCGCTGAACCGGCCGGAGCGTTGGCGGGAATCTGGACGTTGATTTGCTGCAGACCGGTTGTAGTTCCGGGCGCCTCACCGGCAAACAGCACCGTCGCCGGGATGCCTCCGATTGTGGCTGTCACCGGAAGCGCCAAGTGGCGCAAGCCATCCGATCCCGCCGGCTCCAGCATTCCGAAGCCCGTCCCGTAGATCTGAATGTCCGAACCGGTCGACGCGGGGGTGGCCAGTGTTCCATTCTGGTTTACACTTGCCGCTTGCCCGGTGCCGTTCTGGCCCACCGTAAAGATGGCGGGCGCCAGGTTGAGGACTGGGATCTTGAATACCGGCGACTTCAGACCGGCGCATTGAATTTGGACCGAGGCCGATTCTTCTCCACTCACGCCCGGAGGAAACAGGAAGTTGATCTGAGTGGGAGAACTATAGAAGACGGCCGTAGGGCTGCCATCTACCGACACCTGCGCGAGGGTAGTACAGCCCGGATAAACACCGAATGCCGTCAATATCGTGTTCGGCGCTTCCGAACCCACGCGGAAACTGGCGGCGTTCTGGATCACCCCGACGGAAATCTCAAGCGGCGCCGCGGTCAAAGTAAGAGTCACCGGAATGTTCAGCGGAGTGACCCCGGCAGAGGACGAAGTAGCCGTGATGATGCCCTGATAGACGCCGGCGGCCAAGCCACTCGGATCGACACGGACGTGGAAAGATTGGGGAGTTGTGCCGTTGCCAGCGGGGCTGACTGAGAGCCATTGCCCCGCCACCGGAGACGAGGTAGAAGCTGTGACCTGAAGTGGGACGTCGTAGCTGGTGGCCGACACGACGATCTCTCGCGATTCCACGCCGCTCGATCCGGATTGTAGCGTGAAATTCAGAGTACCTGCGGGGGTTGCCGCCCAAACCAATTGCGCCACGCCCAGTACAGTTAACGTGACGGGAACCGTCTTGACGCTGCCGTCGCTAAAGCTAAACCCCAAGCTGGAATTGTATGTTCCCGGCTTCATTCCGGAGACATTTGCGGTGACAGTTACGGCAGCGGGCGTGGTGCTGGAATTCGTCGAACCCGTGAGCCAGGCGTCGGCCGCAGTCACGCTGAACGCGCTGCCGTCGGCGGTGGTGACGGATAAAGTTCCCGGGGCCGTGGATGGGGCGGCTCCCAAATTATATTGCAGGTTCAAGGCTCCTGGCGATACGTGGCCATTCACCAGGACGAACGTCGCCACTGTGGCTTGTGGCCCGTTCATGACGATAAAAGTAGTGGCACTCTGGGGGGCAGCGGCCGCACCGCTCCAATGGTCGAAGCGGTACCCGGGGTTCCGAATGGCCACCAGGGGGACAGAATCCCCGGCGCCAAATAAGTTTCCCGTAGCGGGTGTCACCGTGCCACCGGCCACGGGTGATGCGCCGGTGGTCAACGGATAAAGGGTGCCTAGAGTCGCGGTATAGCTGACCGCCGTGCCGGTAGCGACGATCATGTGGCTGGCGGCGCCTTTATCGCTCCAGTTGACAAACCCGTACTGAAGCGATCCGGGGCCCGTCTGTGGGCTCGCCACTGCGATGGTATGGCTGCTGTTCAGCTCGAAGCCGAAGCTCTGCGGCGTGCTGTAGGATATCCCGTCGACGGAGAATGCAAGCCCGGGCGGCGAAGTCTGGACGGTAACATTCGGGAGATTCGTCAGGGAGAACGACACGACCTGGGGCTGGCCGCTCGGGCGAAGCTTGGGACTGTTGACTACGGGTGCGGAAACCACGGGAGTGACGGTGTAGCTCCCTGGCGCCAGATTGGCCATGGCCGTTACCGAGGCTTGGCCCAAAGCGTTAGTTACCGCAGTGGGGCTCGAAAGCACCGCGCTGGCGCCGCTGGATGGAATATGGTACGTCACCCTCAAACCGTTGACGGGATTTTCGTAGAAGTCCAAGACGACCACCTGCAAGGGCGCGGCGAAGGCGGTTCCTACTACCGTTGACTGCGGTGATCCGCCGCGGACAACCCGGATAATACCGGGGAAGCCGGCCACCACCGTCAGCGATTCCGACGTGCCGGATAGTGAATTGCCCATGTCCGTCACCGTGATGGTCTGAGTTCCTGCGGTTCTCAGCACCGCCTCGAATATGCTGGAACCGGAATTCAGCGTGACGGGCCCCGGAAGGGTGGGGTTACCGTCGGTACTCGAGAAATGCACTGTTCCGGTATAACCCGTTGCGACGTTGCCGTATTGATCCAGTGCCGTAATGGTCACATTAAATGAGGTCCCGGCAACTACGTCAGGGGACTCGACCCCGACTACCAGGCTGGCCGCCGGACCAGGGTTGTTGGTAAGTGAGAACGTGGTTGAAAAATCACCGCCGGCTCGCACCGTGTAGCTGCCAGCGATGTGGTTGGCAGTGGCAGTGGTGCTGGCAATGCCCGAGGAATTGGTGAAGGCGGAAGTGGGGGAAAAAGTTGCGCCGTGGCCGCCCCCCAAGGAACTGAATGTCACCTCGACGTTGTTCACCAGATTGTTGTACTGGTCTCTCGCGGTGATTTGTAGAGGTGTGGCGAAGGCTGTGCCCACCGTTGCCGACTGCGAGCTTCCGCCAGTGGTTGTGATGTTGGAGGCGAAGGTCGGATTCACAGTGATGCTGTTCGATGTGCCGGTGATGCTGGAGACGGTGTCAGTGGCGGTAACGGTCTCGGTTCCCGCGGTCTTCAGCGTAACCATGAAGGTGCCCACCCCTGAGGTCAGAGTCGAGTTCGACGGCAGCACGGCTTGTCCGTCGCTGCTCGTTAATTGAACGGTGCCCGCATAGGCGCTGAAGGTATTGTTGTTTACGTCCTGGGCCGTGATAGTGACAGTGGTTGCAGATCCGGCGGTTACCGGCGTTGAGGCCGACACCGAGAAGTGCGTGGCGCCGAGAACCGTGACTGAAGCCGGGACGGCCCCCCCCGATAGAGAAGTGCCGATGTCGGTGGCGGTGAGGGTTTGCGGGCCAACTGTTTGCAAGGTGAAGTTGAAAGACGTGGGGTTCGGAATGCCCGTACTCCCCGGCAAGGTCGCGGAGCCATCGCTGCTGGTGAATTGTACAGTATCGCTAAAATTCTCAGCGGGATCGCTATCTACGTCATATGCGCCGACGGTGCAACTGAATTGTTGGCCCGGCGATACCGTGGCCGGGCAACCAAGAATCTTAACAGAGAAAGCCGAGCCCGCAGCCCGCGGGTGCCACACCACACCGCCTTGATCGGCGATCACAACGCCGTAACGGCCGTCGCCAGTGAAGTCCCCCACTGCGATTCCGTTGGCCGCTGCGCCGGCATCAATCTGGACCACCGGCTGCGCACTTGCAGCGGTCAGTTGCTGCCACCGGAGCGTGCTGCCGTCAGCCACTAGTAATGCCCGGAACCCATTCTTGTCAGGATCGCTGGCGGCGATTCCGATTGGGGTGGATCCAGCGGGTACGTTTATCCCCGATTGGAATGTGCCGTCGCCTTTGCCATAAAAAACAGTGGCTGTCGCGTCCAGACGGTTCAGGACCGCCAGATCCTCCAGGCCATCGCCGTTCAAGTCGCTCATCAGGATCGCCGCCGGGCCGTTGCCCACTTTGAGCGGCACGCCGGAAGAAAACGTACCGTCGCCTTTTCCCAACAGGACGGTCACGTCGTTGCTACCGAAGTTCGCCACTGCCAGGTCGGCAATCCCGTCGGAGTTGAAATCCCCTACCGCGAGTGCGGCCGGGGCAGCGCCCGCCTCAATTCGCAGCGGCGCTCGAAAGGTCCCGTCGCCCGCGCCCAACAAGAGCAGCACGGTATTACCGGCCTGGTCCGCGACCGCCAGATCCGCGATGCCGTCTCCGTTGAAATCGCCAATTGCCAGCGCCACCGGATTGGTTGCCGTGGCAATCACACGGGGCGCCAGGAACGTCCCGTCGCCCGCGCCCCGCAGAAAGTAGATCTTCCCCGCGGTTCCGTCCGTCACCGCCAGGTCCATCACTCCATCGCCGTCGAAATCGGCAGCGGCCATCGCAGTGGGCTGAAATGCCGCCGCAGTAGGCACCGGATTCCCAAAAGTCCCGTCCCCATGACCCGGCAGCACGCTGATTCGGCTGGCGCCGGCGAGCGCGATATCCAATCGGCCATCGCCATTGAAATCCGCAATCGCTATTGCATTCGGCGTCAGTCCAGCGGCGTAATGCTTCGCGGTCCCAAAGCTGCTCGAAGCCACGCGTTCAATCGTTATCTCGGTAGCCCGCGACCTGGCGCCGCCAGGGGCTACGGCGTAAATTTCGTGCTGTCCCGCGGCCAGCCATGCAGTCGAAAAACTCGCTTGGCCTTGGCTATTCACAAGTGCTGTTCCCAGGATCGTCGCGCGGTCGAAAAACGTGACTTTACTGTTCCCAACTCCTGAGATTCGGGCTGTGGCCTGGAACGTCACCGACTTCCCTGCGGACGCAGAGACCGTACTAGCCGTGAGCGTAATGGGCTGGGAGGAGTCAGACAGAGGAGCTTGTGCGAATCCCATTCCTACTGAAAACAAGACAAAGCTGTAAGCGCTGCGCGTTCGGAACATAATTACCTCAGAGGCGGTCCGACGTTCTGACAAACGTGCAGGCGGAAAGGAGAGCCTTTCCGCACAAGGCCAGCGAATTTCGATTGCCGTTAGGCGGCCTTCTCATGGGCCGAAACTCTTATCGGCAGCTCCGAGGAAATCTCTACTTCCTAAATTCTTGGCCACGGATGGACACGGATGCACACAGTTAAGACGTGATTTCTTATCCGTGTTTATCCGTTTCCATCCGTGGCTATGAAATCAGGCGTGGGCCAGCATGGGAGCCTCGCACGGCTGGTAGCTGCAGCGTGGATCGGCTTCCAGATAGTCGCCGGTCATGGCGTAGGCGCGGGAACGGGACCCGCCGCAAATCTTGTGATACTCGCAGCGGCTGCATTTACCTACGTTCGCTTCCGGCGTACGCAGCAGGCGGAACAGGCTGGAGTTGCGGTAGATATCCACCAGTGAGTCCGATCGGACGTTGCCGGCGGAAACGGGGAGGTACCCGCTGGGACATATCTCGCCTGTGTGGGAGATGAACACAAGGCCGCGGCCGTCACTCACGCCCGTGGTTCTCCACAGCAAACGTCCGTTGGCGCCGCCGCATCCGCCATGCTCGGCCTTCAGGCGCTGGGCAATGTAACGGCGATAGTGCATACCTTCGGTGGTCTTCACTTCGAAGGGTGCCACTTTCGAGATTTCGTAGAGGAATTCGAAGACCTTTTCATAATCGGCCGAAGTCAAATCATCTTCTACGGTCACCGGGAAGAACAGGCTCCACATTTTCGCCTGTACCTCGCCGGCCTGTTCGGCAATATGGGCGAGCTTGCTGAGGTTTACACGGGTGACGGTGGTCTGGACCTGGGTTTCGAGACCAATTTCGCGCGCATGGCGCAGGGCGGCGATGGCTCGCTCGTAGGTCCCGTCCACACGCCGGAAACCGTCGTGGGTTGGGGCATCTGGCCCATCCAGGCTGATAGCCATGCGCGATATCCCGCTACTTTTCAACTGGTTGATGGCTTCCCAAGTCAGCAAAGGCGTGACGCTGGGAGTAATATTAGTGCGCAATCCAACTTGAACGCTGTAGCGCGCTAAGTCATATAAATCCGCGCGTTTCAGAGGATCGCCGCCGGTAAACACCATCAGGGGATTGCCAAACTGCTTGGTTTCTTCAAGCAGCCGGTAGGCCTCTTCGGTGGTTAACTCCTTCGGATTTCGTTCCGGTTGAGCATTGGCGCGGCAATGGACACACGCCAAATCGCAGGCTTGGGTAACTTCCCAGATAACCAAAAGGGGAGACAGGTTAAAGTCCATGAGATCTCCGATCGTTCGAGTGTAAATTCGGAAGCGATGCATTTTGGTGGCCATGCTAGAATCCGTGGACGACGCCTATGCGACTGTTTTCGACCATGCTGTTGGCCAGTGTTCTGGGTGCGCAGACCGGTCCCGATCTGGGCCAGAACTTCGATAAAACCGAAGTCATGATCCCGATGCGCGACGAAATCCGGCTGCACACCGAGATTTACTCGCCGAAAAACGCGGCGGAGAAATTGCCGTTTCTGATCCACCGCACGCCTTATGGCCCGGGACAGGACCCGCAAGGGTTCAGGCTGGCCCTCAGCGGCATCTATGCGGAGTTGGCGCAAGAGGGCTACATCTTTGTGTTTCAGGATATCCGCGGACGGTATAAATCAGAGGGCCAGTTCGTAATGATGCGGCCGCCGCGCGCGCGGAGCGACGCGCAGGCCATCGACGAAAGCACCGACGCCTACGACACCATCGAGTGGCTGCTCCACAATGTTCCCAACCACAACGGACGCGTGGGAGCGCTGGGAATATCCTACGGTGGCTGGCTCACTGTGATGGCCATGATCGATCCGCATCCGGCGCTGAAAGCTGTTTCCGAGCAAGCCTCGCCGGCCGACATGTATCTGGGCGACGATTTCCATCACAACGGAGCATTTCGTCTGAGCTACGGCCTGGAGTATGCGGCGCGCATGGAAACATCCAAGCAGAACGAAGCCTTCGATTTCGATCGCTTCGATACCTTCGATTGGTTTTTGCGTCTGGGACCCATTGCGAACTTCAACAAGAAATACGCGCATGGCAAGCTACCCACCTGGAACGATTTCGTGGAGCATCCCAACTACGATGAGTTCTGGCAGAAGCAGGCGGTGACGCCGTATTTGAAAGAAGCCAAGGTTCCCAATCTCGTGCCTAATCTAAATGTTGCTGGTTGGTGGGATCAGGAAGATTTTTACGGGCCGTTCAAGATTTACCAGACGCTCGAGCAGTTCGATCAGGGACATCGCAATTTTCTGATCGCCGGACCTTGGAATCATGGCTCCTGGTCGCGCGGCACAGGGCGCGCGCTCGGCAAGATCGATTTCGCCAGCGATACCAGCAAGTATTTTCGTGAGAAGATTCAGGCGCCCTGGTTCGCTTATTGGCTGAAGGACAAAGGCACCCTCGACCTGCCGGAAGCACTGACGTTCCAGACCGGTTCGAACAAATGGGAGCGCTATGACGCGTGGCCGCCGCGTGAGGGTGTGGAACGAAAGAGGATGTATTTCCAGAATGCCGGCGGGTTATCGTTCGATGAGCCGCAGAACGGGGAATTCGACAGCTACCTTTCCGACCCGGCGCATCCGGTGCCTTACCGGCATCGGCCCATCGAGGCGCTCTATGGAGGGCCTTCCGGCTGGGGACCTTGGCTGGTGGAGGACCAGCGGTTCGTGTACGAACGTCCCGATGTGCTGAGCTGGGAAACAGGCCCGCTCTCGAGCGATCTGTCAGTGGCCGGCGACATTGTCGCGCATCTCTACGCATCCACTAGCGGGACCGACGGTGATTGGATCGTGAAGCTGATCGATGTATATCCGGAGAAGGGCGAGAAGGATCCGCCCATGAACGGTTACCAGCTGATGATCGCGAATGAAGTGCTGCGGGCGCGGTTCCGGAATGGATTCGAGAAACCGGAACCGTTGATTGCGGGCCAAGTGACCGAATACGCGATCGACCTGCATTCCAACAATCACGCATTCCTGAAGGGGCATCGGGTGATGGTACAAGTACAGAGCACCTGGTTTCCGCTGATCGACCGGAATCCACAGAAATTTGTTCCGAACATTTTCATGGCGGAGGAAGCGGATTTTCAGAAGGCCGAGAAGCGGGTGTATCGGTCAAGGAAGTATCCGTCAAGTGTGGAGTTGCCGGTGGTGGGGCAGCGCCATGCGCTGACTCCTTGAGCTGGCAGCGCATGGCGCCTGCCCCCACTCACACTTCATGGATTACTTTGTTAATATCCAGCAGGATTTTGACTTTACCCTTTATTTTGGCAAGGCCCAGCAGATAAGGTGTAGCGGCGCCCATTCCAAAATCGGGAGTGTCCTCAATGTCGGCGGCCTGCAGCGTGAGGACTTCCGAAACGCCATCGACGATGATGCCGGTAGAAATCTTGCCGGCATGCCCGTCAACCTGCACCACGATGATGCAAGTGCGCTGCGTGTATTCCATTTCCGGCAGTCTAAATTTGAGTCGAAGATCGACGACCGGGATTACCTTCCCGCGCAGGTTGAGGACGCCTTTGACATGCACGGGCATCTGCGGAACGGCAGTGATCTCCTGCACTCCCATGATCTCGCGGACGTGGAGCACCTGGACGGCGAACTCCTCTTTGCCAAGTTGGAAGGTCAGATATTTTCCGGCTCGCGGGTCCGTTTTGGCGCAGTCGGCGGCGGCCGGATTCGCTAGGACACTGGATTGCATGGTCATCCCCTGATCTACATCTCTCCAAAATTATCTTCCAGCGGAAATTCGTGGCGTGCAGATGGGACGCCCGCCCGCACCGGGGCCGGGGCCGAATTCGGCTTCGGTTTAGACACGGCCGATTTCAGCGCGCTCAAGCCGCCTCCGATAGCTTGCGGACGCGTCGAGCTGGGCGGATCCCGCCGGGCCGTCCGAGCGGCGCCATTGCCCAAGTCGCCTTCGCCGCCCACCAATGCCCTCAACTCGCCGACGATATGATTGAGCGCTTGGGCCTGCGCCGAGAGCTCTTCACTGGCCGAAGCGCTTTCTTGAGCACTGGCGGCAGTACCCTGGGTCACCTGGTCCATTTGTGCGACCGCCTTCGCGATTTGATCGATGCCGCGCGCCTGTTCCTGGCTGCCCAGGTTCACTTCATCCACCAGCTTCTTCACCTGAGCGGAGCTTTCCGTGATGGCGCGGATCACTCCCGCCACTTGCTCCAGCTTCGAGCTGCCTTCTCTCGACGTCGCGATGGATTCTTCGATTAGCCCAGCCGTATCTTTCGCGGCCTGCGCCGAACGCTGCGCCAGGTTGCGCACTTCATCGGCAACTACGGCGAATCCCATGCCGGCTTCGCCTGCGCGAGCCGCTTCTACCGCGGCGTTGAGCGCCAGAATATTGGTCTGGAATGCGATCTCATCAATGACCTTGATAATTTTCGAAATCTTGTCACTGGAGCCGTTGATTTGCTGCATGGAGACCACCATTTGATCCAGCGTTTTGTTGCCTTCTTTCACTTCACGATCCACCTCCGCCATGACGTCAGCCGCCGATTTTGAATGCTTGGCGTTTTTCCGTGTCATGGAAGTGATCTCTTCGGTAGAAGCGGAAGTTTCTTCTAAAGAGGCAGCCTGTTGAGAAGCGCCTTGCGCCAGTGACTGACTGGAAGAAGCCACCTGCGATGCAGCGCTGTTGATCTGCTCGGCGCCTTCGGACAGTGCCAAAGCCGCCCGCCGTAGATCCTTGTTCATACCCAGAATCACTTTGACAACCAGGCTGGCCGTCGCGAGAAATATTCCGCTGAGGATGATCGCCATCCAGATACTGCTGGACGCTTTGGAATGCGCGCGCTCGACGGCGCCAGCCAGAGCCTTTCTTTGGAATTGCTTCAGCTCTTCGGCGGTCTTCTGCATTTCTTTGGCAATCGGTAGAGTCTGCTTGTCATAGATACCTAGTGCCGCGTCCAGATCGCCCGACCGGCCTTTGTCCCAAACCTGCTGATCGAGCGGCACCCAGGCTGCCAGATCGGCGGCCAAAGCATCGATGCCCTGCCTGCCCTCGTCGGAGACGATCATAGGACGTATCTCGCTGATCCCATCTGCCACCAGCTTGGCGCGTTCGTTAAACGAATTGTGGTAGCTCGCGGCTTTAGGCAGGTCCTTCATTCCGACACGCACCAGCATGCCCCGCTCAAAGGAGAGCATCTCAGATGCATTGGTGGCCAAGCTTCCACCAATGTCCAGCTTTTTGGCATCCCGGTTGGCGGTGCTATCTAATTCGTTGGACAGCCCTGAGACCGAATACAGCGCAGACCCGGCCAGCGCCAGTAGCATCGCGAGCATCGCTCCAACGCTGAACATCAATTTTTTTCCGATCGTCATTTGTGACGGCACTTCTCATTCCTCCGCCCAGCACCACCGGGGCCTGTTTACCTTATCGGGAGGGTCCCCAAATTCTTGAACCGATGCACCGAAAGCGGATTCGTTTACAACTCCGGGAAATTGTCTTCCAGCGGGAATTCGTTCGGTCGAAACTTGGCGCCCGCCATCACGGAAGCCGCTTTGGCCGGCTTCCGGCCGGAGAGGGCCGATTTCATGCCGATAAGGCTCCCACGGATCGAGGCCGGAGTTCGCGCCACGCTCCTGGCCGCTTGGGACGCGTCGCCACCCACCAGCGCTCCCAAATCGCCAACGATGTGATTCAAAGCTTGCGCCTGCGCCGATAGTTCTTCGCTCGCCGAAGCGCTCTCTTCGGCACTGGCCGCCGTGCACTGCGTCACCTGATCCATCTGCTGAACAGCTTTCGAGATTTGATCGATGCCGCGAGCCTGCTCCTGGCTACCCATGTTCACTTCATCCACCAGCGTCTTCACCTGCGTGGCGCTCTCGGTGATGGCGCGAATCACTCCCGCCACCTGCTCCAGCTTCGAGCTGCCGTCTCTAGAAGTCGCGATGGATTCTTCGATCAGCCCGGCCGTATCCTTGGCGGCTTGCGCCGAACGCTGCGCCAGGTTACGGACTTCGTCAGCAACCACCGCGAATCCCATGCCCGCTTCACCCGCGCGGGCCGCCTCCACCGCGGCATTGAGCGCCAGAATATTGGTCTGGAATGCGATCTCGTCAATCACCTTGATGATCTTGGCGATCTTGTCGCTGGAGGCATTGATCTGCTGCATAGAGACTACCATCTGATCCAGCGTCTGGTTGCCCTCCTTGACTTCGCGATCCACGGTGGCCATGACGTCGGCAGCCGACTTGGAGTTCTCGGCATTCTTGCGTGTCATGGACGTGATCTCGGAAGTGGAAGCGGAGGTCTCTTCCAGAGCAGCTGCCTGCTCGGAAGCGCCCTGCGCCAGCGCCTGGCTGGAAGCGGCCACTTGCGAGGCTGCGTTGGTGATCTGTTCGGAACCTTCGGATAACTCCGTGGCGCATCGCTTGAGCACGGTGTTGATGCCCCGAACCACCCAGAACGTGGCACTACTCCCTACCAGCAACGAAACGACGAGCACTACCCAAGTTAGCCAGGTCGTGCGCGATCCGGCGGCTGAGGCCGCGGCGCCGTATGTGTCACCGGTGCGCCGGTTGTAATCGGTTTCCGCACGAGCGGTGTCCAGCAAAGTTACGAACGCTGGGGTACATTCGGCGACGAACTGCTTATAAGCATCGTCGTTTTTTCCGGCGCGGCTCGATGGGAGTACACCGTCCCAAGCGCGATAGTAGCGCTCCAGCCCGGGTTTGATTTTCACAAAGATCTCGCGCTCCTGGTCCGCGAAGATAGCCTTTTCCACCTGGGAGAGCTGCGCGTTAGTGGCTGCCTTGAGCCTCTGGATTTCTTGCTCCATCCATGCCATGTCCTTCGGGTCCGTAGATGCTACGTGCCGCCACATGTCGCCGTGCATCTCCAATAAATAGGACTCGACTTTGCTGCAAGCCGACACTCCAGCCAGCGAGTCGTCGGAGAGCGAATGCGCTATTTTCACCAGGCTGGACAGTCCTATCAGGGACGACACCCCTAGGGTCAGCGTCAATAACAACAGAAAAGCGCCGATCAGCGTCAGTTTCTTCCCGACAGTCATATTTGAGTTCATATATTGCGTTTCTTGTCCTCGCGACGCACCAAAGCCAGCAGTCTCCTTATCGCCGCCGGGGCAGAGATCTTTATGTGAAACGATTTGGCGCCTTTATCCGAAACGAAATTCACACAAACCCAGCTCTCGCCGATAAGCGAATTTGTTCCGATCTTCGTTTCTATGTAGCCTGGTCCTCGCCGTGGCGCTTCCAGTTCTCCACGCCCAGGATCCAACGGCGCCCGCCTCAACTGAGACGCCGCTAAAATTTACCGCCATTTTGGATGCCTTCTACTCCCAGGATTTGAATCATCCTGCCTCGGGACTCGGCGGGTTTCGCAATTTCGATTGGAAGCAAGGTTTGGAGCTGAACGCGGCCGAGATCAACCTGGAACGCGACGGGCCCGAGTTCGGGTTCCGGCTGGACGCAGGGTTGGGAGAGATGTTCCGCAGCATGAATCTGTCAGATCCCTGGGGCGGCCCGAATCGCTATATTTCGCAGGCGTTCGTCTCCTACAAACCGCGCAAGAACGGTCTGCGGTTCGACTTTGGGAAGTTCTACACCAGCGTCGGAGCCGAGGCGGCGGAAACTTACAACAACTTCAATTATTCCCGGTCGCTTTTGTTCACGCTCGGCGAACCTTACTATCACTTCGGATTCAGAGCGACGATTCCGCTAACCGCATCGTTCTCGGCAGGCGTGCAGTTAGTGAACGGCTGGAACGATGTTCGGGACAACAACTCGGGGAAGAGCGTGGCGTTGGTGTCCACCTGGACGCACCCTAAATGGGGTTGGTCGGAAGTGTATATGACTGGGCCCGAGAAATCTGGAACCGATCCTGGATTCCGCCGGCTTTACGATTCGGTTTTCACGGTTAGCCCCAACCGCTGGGCCAACGCTTATGTTGAGGGGCTTTGGGCTATGGATCGGAGAATTGGCGGCGGAAAAGATCAGTGGAGCGGAGTGGCCGGGACGGCGAAATTCTCCCTACCAAAAAACTGGAGCCTGAGCCAGCGCGTGGAGCGCTTCTACGACAGCACTGGATTTACCACCGGTACGCCGCAACATTTAACGGAGGCCACCAACACCCTGGATTACCGGCCAGCGAGATTCTTGGTGGTCCGGTCGGAGTTCCGGCGGGATTGGTCGGATCAGAACGTTTTCGAAAAGCGCGGCTCACCCCGAGCATCCAAAGGACCAGACAACAGTGCTGCTGGGGTTGATCTTTGTCGTCACGGAGAAGCGTTGAGTTCCCGGGCTATTGATCGCGCAGCGTTTTCATTGGATCCAACTGCGCCGCGCGATACGCCGGCACACTGCTCGCGACGAGCGACACCAACAACAGAACGGCGGGGACGCTGGCGAAAGTGATCGCGTCCAAGGGCTGCACGCCAAAGAGCAAGCTCGTCAAATACTTTGTGAGTAATGCGGAAGCGGCCAAGCCAACCACCACGCCGGCGGCCGCAAGCGCCAGGCCCCGGCCCAGGATCAACCGCAGAACGTCGGCGCGGCGAGCGCCCAATGCCACGCGCAATCCAATTTCGGCCGAGCGCTGCACCACCATGTAGGAAAGCAACCCGTAGAGTCCGATTCCGCACAGCAGCAGGGCCATGGCCGCGAAGGACGTCAACAGCAGCGTCTGAAAACGCGGATTAGCTGTCGAGCGATACAGCGCTTCCTCCAGCGTCGCGGCTCGGGACAGAGGGATTTGGCGGTCCATGTCACTCACCACGGCACGCACCGACGGTATCAAAGACGCTGGATCTCCAGCGGTGCGGATCGCCAGCGCGGGCGAAGTGATCAGGGCCTGTTCCCACGGCAAGTAATACTGAGGATCCACATCCGTGGCCGGTCCGACTCTTTTGACGTTGCCCACCACGCCGACTACTTCACGCATGGATGATTTAACGGCGCCATCGCCCAGGCCGGGTTGGATGCGTTTGCCAATAGGATTCTCTCCCGGGAAATATTTGCGGGCGAACTTGTCGTTGATGATGATCACCGGCTTACCCTTGGTGTCGTCGGCGGCGGTGAAGGCGCGGCCGCGCAGGATGGGGATCTGCATGGTCCGGAAAAAGTCCGGTGTGATCACGGCTATCTGCTCCGACGGTTGGTCGCCCTTGGACACGGGCCGGCCCTCGATGGCGATATCGATATCGATGTCGTCTCCAGAAAGTGGAAGAGGGTAACCGGCCGAAACGGTTTTGACACCAGGGAGCGCAGCCAGGCGAGCAAACAGCCGATGATAGAATTCGATTTTCTGCTGACGAGGGTAGCGAGTAGATGGCACACTCAGGCTGGCAGTGAGAACGTGGTGTGAATCGAAGCCTGGATCTACGTTAAGCACGCGGACGAAGCTACGGATCATCAGGCCCGAACCGACCAGTAAAACTAGGCTGAGCGCCGTTTCTGAAACCAACAGCCAACTCTGCACGCGATGCTGGCGGCGGCCGCCGGCGGTCCCGCGCGAACCCTCGCGGAGCGCGAGCAATGGATCGAAGCGCGACATCCGCCAGGCCGGCAGAACGCCAAACAGCAGCCCGGTAAGGAGCGACGCAACGGTTGCGAAGGCCAGCACAGTTCCGTCCACTCCGACTTGTTCCATACGGGGCAGAAGATTATTTGGCACCAGGCTCGGAAGCCAGCGCACAGCGGCAACCGAAAGCGCAATACCGCATGCGCCCGCGAGCATGGACAAAACCAGGGACTCCACCAGAATCTGGCGGATGATCTCGCCCGGACTGGCTCCCAAAGCCGCTTGCAAAGCGATGTCCGAGCGGCGGCGCGATGCACGCGCCAGCAGCAGACCGGCCACGTTGGCGCAAGCGATCAGCAAAACCAGGCCCACGGCGACGAACAGGATCCGCAAGGCCGGCCGCGTATCGCCCACCAGTTGGTCCAGCACCGGCTTGGCCACCGCACCTTGGTGTATCTTATCCGTGTCGGGAAATTGGGCGGCGAGGTTCTGGGTAATAACATCCAGGTCCGCTTTCGCACGGATGAGTGAAACGCCAGGGTTCAACCGCCCGATCACTTCCAACAAGTCTGCGCCACGCTGCGTGAAGAACTGCGTGTCATCGCCCATGCTGGTCCAGAGTGCGACAGGCGGATTCTGGATGGGAAACGAAAAATTCGGTGGCATGACTCCGGCCACGGTGTAAGTTCGGCCATCCAACGTAATCGCGCGGCCCACGATATCGCGCGCGCCCCCAAAAGTGGACTGCCACAATTGATGGCTCAGCATGGCGACGTGCGTCTCCGGTTTCTCGTCTTCCTTTAAGAAATCCCGGCCCAGGATGGGATAGACTCCCAGCACCTGGAAGAAATCCGCCGAGACGATCTGCGATGGAAGTTGCTGGGCGTCGCCGGCGCCGCTTAGCGCCACGCCGGAATCCCGGTAGGACGCCAGGCCCGAGAAGGAGTGCTGTTGCTTACGCCAGTCAAAGAAATCGGGATAACTGAGGTGGCTCCGGACTGCGGCGCCTTGGGGCGGACGATCCAGCAGGTTGAGCCACACTAGCCGGTCCTGTTGCGGAAACGGGAGCGGGCGTAGCAGCACCGCATTCACCAGGCTAAAAATCGCCGTAGCGGCGCCGATTCCCAAGGCTAGCGTAAGGATCGTCGTGATGGCGAAGCCGGGACTCTTGCGGAGCTGGCGGATACCGAAACGCAGATCATGGAGAAGTCGTTGCATTAGGTTGTCTAAGGCAATTGAAACGCCAGGTGCAAGTTCGTGAAAATCTTAATAATGTTCGAGGCGGTGGCGGACGCAGGCGTCCGCTCTCAAGAATCTCATGTTCAGAACTGGGACATTTCAGGGCTGTGCCGGCCCCCCGTTTAGATGGTCCCGGCAAACATCGCGTAGGGGTAACTATATCCAAAACCCGTTTTCGATTCCTTCAGATACTCACCGGCAAAAAGGTGGCCGTAGCCGGCGCCGAACTTCCAGATTTTGGACCATTGGAAAAGCGCTACCGTGTTGGTCTCCGATCCGATGTGGCCGCTCGTCGCTTTGCGATTCAGAACAATCGAGGTACCGCTGGAATTGTACAACCCGTCCTGAACCGTCGCCAGATAAAACTCGTTGAAGTCGGTTCGCAGTTTGAATTTCTTAGTGAGGAGGAAATCGAACCCTGCCCGGGCGTTTTTCATATTCTTCCATCCGAACTGATCGAACATGCCGTAATAGCCGTGATTGCTGGGATAAAACTGATCAAAGGTGTCTCGGTTGCCGTCTTTATTTGGTTGGATCGCCGGAAGCGTAGTTGTACTCCAGGCTCAGTCTGGGTTGGAACCTGGAATGATTCATGGTCCAGCCGGCTACATAGCTGGTGGCCGCGGCCGCTATCTTGTCGGAGGAATACGAACCCCGCTGGAGGACCAGTTCCATTACGTAGTCGAACCGGCCAGGTGTCTTGCCGATTACGCGGACGCCGGGACTCAGCACCAGCGCGTCGCCGACGCTCCCCGCTGCACTCTTTACCAACAGCGTCAGCTTGAACAGGAAATACGGTTCCACATCCATCCCAGGCAGTATTTTCTTGACGGACCCGTAGGCCCCGTAAACGTGTTCGCCAGGCTTGCTCCGGTCCAGACGCGACGGGTCGATCAGTACCACCGAACCGGCGAACAGATCGACCTTCGCATTGCCTTCGGACACTGTAAGGTCCACGGCATCGAAGGTATGCGATATGCCCCAGTCGGCGGGACCGATCAGCCGTTCACCGCCGAATAGCAGTTCTTGCCGGCCCGCGCGGGCCGTGACGTTCACCACCCCTTCGTAGTTAACCTGGACGTAGGCCTGCCGCACATCCATGGGATTGTAGATCGTATTCGGAGCAGGCGAGGTATCGTAGCCGCCTACTCGAGCGTCCTGTGCCTCGGCAAAGAATCGCAGCCACGACGTGGGCTGGATGCCTAGATGCATGCGGATCCGGCTTAAGTAGTATGCGTTGGATGCGTTCTTGATAACCGACGCGCCGGAAGGATCCTCCACCCGGCCAGGAATCTGCCCGCCCAATTCCAGCCAGGCCGGAAGTTCCCAACCACCGATGGCGTTGCCGGGACTCGAGTCGCTGGATGGGTTGGGCGGATCGCCAACATTAGCCGGATCGCCAACATTAGCCGGATCGCCGCTGCCGTCCCAGGCCGCCACAGCCGGCAGCGCAGTAAACCACAGCGCGGTCATCGCAAAAAGAATCCTCGCAGGTCTCATAGCTGCGCTGATCGGCGAGCTTCGGATGATCTTGAGGCAGAATTACGGGGTATTTATTTAGCCGCTGATGGACGCGGAGGAACGCGCAGCTAGCCGGGCGCACTCGACCGCGTCACTGAACAGGCCGTAGGCGGTTTGTTCGACGCCGCAATTGATGCCGGCCGTTCCGATGGTGCCCATCAGATCGGTGTGGAATAGCAGCAGATTCGAAGTGCCCGATACGGCAGCCAACGGATCGGTATCGTCCAATACTTCGGCGCGAACCCTCGCCCGGACGCCTGTGGGATTCAAGCGGGCGCGGCTCACCAGACATACGGCCTTGCGCTTCAGAGCCAACTCTCGCACGCGTTCCGGCGTCAGGCGGGCGATGCCACGGCGATCCACAGCCTGTGGAGTGATGCGCGCATCCATCAGGACATTCGCCAGCGCGGCGGCTTTGGCGGCCGAGTCCCAGCCTTCAATGTCGTAACTGGCGTCTGCTTCGGTGATACCAAGACGTCTGGCTTCTTCGATGCCAGCCTGCATGGATTGGCCTTGGCGCATGGCCTCAATGACGATTTTGGATGTGGAATTCAATGCGCCCGTGAATCCCAGGATTTTGACGCCGGGCAGGTTATTGCGAACCAGGTTGAATACCGGCACGCCATCCATCACGGTGGATTCGAAACGGAATTGCACACCGGCTGCGGCGGCTTCTTCGCGAAGTGCAGCGTAGGCATGCGCGATGGGTCCTTTATTGGCTGTGATGACGTGGCGGCCACGCGCGAATGCCGCGCGGATGTAGGAGAGCGCGGGTTCGCCGGTGGCCGGATTAAGCGTGGTGATTTCGGCCACGATTTCAGACTGCGCGCGGTCGAGGAATTCTTCAATCGAGGATGCAGCTGGGCCGAAACGGCCATCGGCGTACGCGGTTCCGTGTCGCGCGGTGTGGATTCCGGCGATGCGAAAGGGATAGGCGTGGCGCTGGCGCTGCAAGAGTGCCGCGAAGGCGCGGCCTACGTTGCCGTAACCGATTAAGGCGATCCGCAAGAGTTCATTTTAGCCGCTAATGAACGCGAATGAACGCGGATAAGAAAAGGAAGCTCGTGAATGAATCGGCTAAAGCACCGACTCCCTCACGATCGCGGTTCGGCTCCGTTACCGAACCGCGAGCGTAATCGACCGGTGCTTTCGAATTTTGTGCCTCGATCAGAAATCCAGCTTTTCGATTTGGGTGCTGAGGTTCGATTCCAAAGTTGATTTTTGCTTTTTCAAATCGTTGGCCTGATCGCGTAGTGTGGCCAACTGGCTTTCCTGCGTGGATAGCTGGCGGGCGTATTTCTGCACCTGTTCTTGTTGGCCGTTCACATTGTTCAGGCTCTGGATGTTTCTCCGTATCCGCTCCTGATCGCTCACCAGATTGTTGATTTCGGTATCGATCTGGCGGATTTGGTTGTCAGTGGAGGCGATCTGGCGCTTGAGATCCAGGATCTGCTGAAGCTCGCGCCGGCCAGTTTCCGAAATTGCTTTGTTCCGCACGTAGGTCAGCAACAGGTCGGGCGTAAGGCTGGATACCTCGAAGGTGTTGTCGAAGAGCAGCTCTTCATTGACTGCGAATTTCTGAGTGGCATCGGGACCGAGCTTCACCTCGAAGCGATAAGCGTCGGCCGTGGTCTCGGTGGGCTTCTGGTTGAGCAGTTTGTAGCCCGGACGCTCGGGACGCTCGATGATAAGTGTTTTCGCTTTCTGATCCACATTACGGATGGTGAAGGTCCGGGTCTCCTGTTGCGCTAGGCGTGTCGTCAACGTGCCGCGATTGACGTGGATCTCGCGCACCAGGTTGCCCGTGGAATCGAACTTGGTGGTGATGCGCGTGCCCAGATCGACGGCGTAGCTGATCAAGCGTTTGTCGCCGGTCTTCAATGTAGTCATCAGCGCTTCTCCGGCGTAGCTTTGGGCATCGAAGACTGTGATGGGGCCGCCATCCAATGTTTTGCCGGTGGAGTTGGTCAGCTCGGCTGCATTCATCGGATGTTCGCCGTAGTTTTCGGAATAGATCAGCAGTTTGCGCGAGCCGATTTTCTGTTGCAGGAAGGGCAGCATGGCGGATTCGTCTTTTTTGACGGTGACGGGCGTGGAGAAGCGGTATTCGAAGAGTTCGCCAAGGTCGGCGGCTGCGACGTTGGTAGCAATTGCGCTTTCCCTCACTCCCATGTTTTCCATCATGTCGATCCCGGCTGATCCTGTGCTGACCCGAGCAAGCGACTTGAAGTTCCGTCCTGATACCGGCGCTTGTTTGGCCATGGCAGCGGGCGGGGGTGGTGCGGGTCTTGTCTCGCTGTCCGGAACACCGCCTGCAATGCCGCCTATCACCCCGCCATACACCACCGGATTCGCGGCCTGATCTTCCGGCAAATCCACCGTCTGACGCGTCAAATACTTCGGTTCATACAACCGGCTGATGAACGACACTGGCCGCCCCGAAACAACCGCGAGATTCACGTTGTTCCAATCTTCGCCGGTAGTGTTGTCGATGATCGCCCAACCTTCCAGCGTGGATTCGCTCTTCTCGTCGAAGATCAAGCGGTAGCTGGATTTCCAGACTGGCGACGGGATCATGTAGCTGGCGGCGATTTGGCGCTCTTTCGCATCAGAGGAATCGATGTAGATACTGCGCTTTTCCTTGGAGCGCGATTGATTGACGGCGGTCAAATAATCTTTGAGTTGCGTTTGCAGCTTCGGATCGGCGAATCGAATGGAACTGGCGGCGGCCAGATCCAGGGTCCGCAAGTCGCCCGAATCTAGCAGCAACACAACTTGTTCGCGATCCGGTTTCTTGTCCTCAGACGCAGCCAGGCGCGCGCTCAGGATGGCTCCACTGATGGTTTCGGCGCTGAATTTCAATTCCACGCGTGCGCCCTTCATTTGATCCAGAAAGGAGCTGAGCGGGGCTTGGCCTCCGAGTGTGAACGGGAACTCGGCCAGTTTTTGCTCCAGCGGCTCGCTCGAATCGTAGCGCAGGCCCGTCACTTTTCCGCCGTTGCGATCCTGCAGCGTCAGCGACTTCAAGACATCGTTCATGTCGGCGGCTTTGAAATCGAGCCGGGCGGATTCTCCGGGTGAAAGCGTTCCGGCGCGCTCGAAGTAGCCGACGCCGCTCTTATACAGGATGATTTCGCGGATGGGAATATCGGCAGCCAGCGCGGTTGCCATGCATACAGCGGTTAGCGGGAAGAGTCGTTTCATGTTGCTCCTTACTGTGGAATGCCACGCGCGGCGGTATCCTTTCGAAATTCACTCGCCCATGACTTTAATAATGACGCGTTTGGCCCGCCGGCCGTCGAATTCGGCGTAATAAACCTGCTGCCAGGGGCCGAAATCGAGCTTGCCATCCGTTACGGGCACGATCACCTGGTGGTGGACCAGCAGGCTCTTCAGGTGGGAATCGCCATTGGTTTCGCCGGTGCGGTGATGGCGGTAATCGTCTTTATAAGGCGCCAGGCGCTCCAGCCATTCATCGATGTCCGCCAGCAGGCCGTCTTCAGCGTCATTCACCCAAACGCCCGCGGTGATGTGCATGGCGGAGACCAGAATCATTCCCTCGTGGATCTTGCTTTTTGCGAGCGCCGCTTCCACCTGCGGAGTGATGTTGATGTACTGGCGATGTTGTTTCGTGTTGAAAGTAAGGTGTTCGGTGAGGAAGCGCATACTTGTCGATGATAGCGTGGGGCAGGTTGGCAACTAGTTGGCAACCTGCCCCACAGCGTAGAATGAAGCAGTGAGGTTTTTTTGCGCGCTCTTCGCGTCGGGTTGCATCCTGGCGCAGGAGCAGACGCCGGACGATCAGACTGATCAAGATCCGGACCAGACCTACAAGGGGCCTTCCATTCTCAGCCGCGACCAAAGCCTGATTGGCGAGCGCGGCGGAAAGCTGCTCGACTTTCGTTATTACGTGGATGTGACAGGTATCTACGATTCAGGGCTAGCCACGCTCAATACCAATGGGCCCGCGGCCTATGGCGTGGAAACTGGTTTCGGGGTGATTGGATCTCGGAAATGGAAGCACGACAAGCTGAGCCTTGAATACAAGGGCGCGTACCGCCAGTATTCATCCAGCAACGTTCCTCAAGGATTGGACCAGTTCCTGAATCTGGCGTACAGCCGTAAGATCTCGCCGCGGCTCATTCTGGATTTAAAGGATACGCTGGGAACCGTTTCACTGGCCAATGGAGCATTCGCTTATGAGTCGCTCACGAACACCGACCTGTTTGCGCTTCCCGCCAACGAGCTCTTCGATATTCGAACCAATTTCGCGCAATCCCGCGTGGATGTGACTTGGCAGCAGACTGCCCGTTTGTCCTTCGGCGTGGGCGGCGAGGGCTTCGTGGTGCGCAGGTCGTCTCTCGCGCTAGCCGGCTTGGACGGTTACGCCGCGCGCGCCAACGTGGCCTACCGGCTGACCAGCCGGCAAACAATGTCCGGCGATTACAATTACGTCTACTACGATTTTCAAAGAGCCTTCGGCCATTCCAAACTGCAGAGTGTGTCGCTCGGATACGGAGTGGCTTTGAGCCGCAAATTGGACTTCACTGTGCGAGCCGGAGGGATGCGCATTGACTCACTGGGGATCATGCAGGTGCCCATCGATCCGGCCATAGCCGCCATTGTGGGGCAAGGTTATGCCAACGTGACATTCGCCCAGTTAGTGTACACCCCTATCGGCGAGGCGCGGCTGATACGGCGTTTTGAAAGATCGTCCCTGACGCTGGATTACTTCATAGGCGCGTCGCCTGGTAACGGGGTTTATCTGACATCCCGCCAGACTATGGGTACAGCAGGGTATTCTTATACCGGCTACCGCCGCTGGACGTTCGCCTTGAACTCAAGTTACGGTGAACTATCCGCAGTGGGGCAAACTTTAGGAAAATACACGAATCTGCAAGGCGGTACAGGAGTGACTTATAAGATGTGGCGCGAAACACATGTCGAGTTTCGCTACGACTATCGGCATTACACCACCCAGAACACCATCTACCAGAAGGACTCGAATCGAGTCAGCCTGGGCCTGGCCTTCAGCCCGGGCGAGACTCCCTTGGCTATTTGGTGAATGTGAAGCGCGCGAAAATTCTACTGGTTGAGGACGAACTGCCCTTGTTGCAGCTCTTGGACCGATACCTGCAGCGGCTGGGCTTCGAAGTGGAAACCTACTCGTCCTCCGTCGAAGCGCTTAGTGAGTTTGAGGCCACGCCCGGCCGTTACGATTTGGTGATCGCAGACTTGGGGATGCCGGAGATCTCGGGTGACAGGATGCTTACGAGAATGCTCGAGATTCAGCCAAATCTGCTTATCCTGATCTGTAGCGGATCGCCTTTCTATATGTCCAATTTGCGGGAACCTCTGGAGCAGAGGGTGGGCTTTCTGCAAAAGCCGTTCCTGCCGAAGATGCTGGCGGAGGCGATTGAGAAACTCATGGCGAAAAAAGATTCTGGCCGCGGATGAACGCCGATAAACGCGAATAAGAAAAACTGTTTTATTTGCGTTCATTCGCGTTCATTCGCGGCCTAAGATTAGCCCGCGGCTTGCAATGCCTGCTGCAGCTTTTCCGAAAAGTTCTCCCCCGATTCCGACCACAGACGCCGCGTCTCTACCGGCAGCGCATCGTCCAGATCATGCACCAGCTTGAGCAGGCTTTTGATGTTGGACTGGATGGTCACCAGGCTTCCGGGAATGTCCGGCTGCGGCAGGAAATGCGCGTCGATGCCGAACTCGATTTCCAAATGCGACTCCTCCTCGCGCTCAAACTCAGGACCGAAACACACTAGCGCGGCGCGAGACGGCGTCAGCGTCCAAGCGGCGTCGAACTGCCAGAGGTCCCACCAGGTTTCGAGCCGGTAGCAGGAATCCGGGTTCGCGAAATCCTGGGCGGCCACGAGCACCTGGTCGATTGCGACCGGGGCTGGCATGGGAATTTCCAAAACCGCCGGCTCGGTATAATTCACCGGGATTACTTTGAACGTGGAAGGGTTCCTCACGAGCCGCGAAAACGGAAACAACTTCAGCAGCTTCTCGTAGTAACGCAGCATGTTCTCTTCGGAATAATTTTGGAGCGCGTAGGTGAGATAAAGCTGGTCTGCCATCTGTTACCATCGTACTGACTTTACTTGCTTAAATCTCCGCTGCTTCCCATCTTTCTGATCGTTTCCGTGGATGTTCTGGGGCTCACCATCATCTTGCCGCTGTTGCCTTTCTATGCGGAAAAATTCGGAGCTTCCCCCGCCGTGGTGGGCCTGCTGGTGTCCACTTACGCTCTTTGCCAGCTAATCGCGGGGCCGATACTGGGCCGATGGTCTGACCACATGGGACGCCGTCCGCTGCTGCTGGTGAGCCAGATCGGCACTTTCATCGGCTTCCTGATACTAGCTTATGCGAACGCCTTGTGGCTGATTTTCCTGTCGCGCATCATTGACGGATTGACGGCCGGGAACCTATCCCTGGCGCAGGCCTACATTTCGGACGTAACCGAGCCGGAGGATCGCGCCAAATCGTTCGCGCTGATCGGCATCGCATTCGGGATGGGATTTCTGATCGGGCCGGCGATTTCGGGATTCCTCTCGCAGTACAGCTACCAATATCCAATTTTTGCCGCGGCCGCGCTGTCGGCAACCAGCATCCTTGCAACCTACTTTCTGCTGCCTTCCGGCGTCCCTACTGCCGCCGACGGGACCACGCCACGCAAGTTCACGATCCTCGACTGGGGCAACTACCTGCGCTATTTTCGCGAGCCCGGTCTCGCTCCGCTGCTGTGGCAATTCCTCGCGTTCGCGCTGGCGTTCTCGATGTTCATGTCGGGCTTTCCGTTATTCGCGGAAAGGCGCTTCGCCTGGCAAGGCCACGCGTTCGGTCCCAAAGAAGTGGGCTACGTGTATGCCTACCTGGGAATGCTGGGCGTGATTTTGCAGGGCGGATTGATCGGAAAGCTGGTCAAAAGTTTCGGAGAGCCCAATCTGGTGCGTACCGGCTTCTTCTGCGGGATGGCAGGCTTGGCCGCGCTCGGTTTTACCTATGCGGTTCCGCTGCTCCTTGTAGTAACAGCGGTTGCGTCGAGCGGAATGGGCGCGATCCGCCCCGCGTTGACCAGCCTAATTACCCAGAAAGCCGCGCGATCCGAGCAGGGTGTGGTATTGGGCTTGACACAGTCGCTAAATTCAATTGCCGCGATCGCCGCGCCGGCCATTGGGGGATTGCTGATCGATCATTCACTGCTGAGCGCTTGGGCGTTGCTGGCCGCGGGGATCAGTGCAGCGGCACTGTTACTTTAGGCCGCGAATGAACGCAAATAAACGCGAATAAGAAAAACTGTTTTATTTGCGTTCATTCGCGTTCATTCGCGGCTAAATTACTTTTCCGTCAGCGCCGCGACACCCGGTAGCTCGATGCCCGCCAGGAATTCCAGCGAAGCGCCGCCGCCCGTCGATACGTGCGAGATCTTGTCGGTGACACCTGCCGACTTTATGGCTTTTTCGGAATCGCCGCCGCCCACTACCGAAACCGCGCCTGACGATGCCACGGCTTTCGCGATGGCGACTGTGCCGCGATCGAACGGGGGCTTTTCGAACACACCCATCGGACCGTTCCAGATGATGGTTTTGGCTTTGGTGATTACCGCCGAGTAAGCTTCGATGGTGGCCGGACCGATATCCACTGCCAGGGTGTTATCGGGAATTTCGGTTACCACCCGCGAGTCGGCCCCTTCCCTCAATTCCGTCACCACGACGTGGTCTTTCGGGAGTAAGATTTTCGCGCCGGCGCGTGCCAGCAGATCCTTGGCGAGGCTCAGCTTGTCATCCTCCACCAGCGATTTTCCGATGGCTTTCCCTTGGGCCTTCATGAAGGTATACGCCATCGCGCCGCCGATGAGCAGCTGATCCACCACCTTCATCAGGTTTTCGATCACTTCGATTTTGTCGGAGACTTTGGCGCCACCGAGAATCGCCACTGACGGCCGTTCCGGATTCTTAGTGACCTTGGTGAGATACTCGAGTTCTTTATCCATCAGCAGACCAGCGGCGGCCTGCTTCATGAATTGAATCATGCCCACCGTGGATGCGTGCGCTCGATGCGCTGAACCAAACGCGTCGTTGACGTAAACATCGCACAGGGCAGCCAGCTGCTTCGAAAATCCTGGATCGTTCTGCTCTTCTTCAGCGTGATATCGCAAGTTTTCGAGCAACAGCACCTGACCGGCGGCCGGCCGCATTTTTTCCACTTCCGATCCGATGCAGTCCGGCGCCATGGCGACCGGCCTCGCCAACAATTCGGCCAGCCGTTTGGCCACCGGTCTCAAGCTCATTTCCAGATTGGGCTTGCCTTTGGGCCGACCCAAGTGGCTTGCGAGAATCACGGCGGCGCCGCGGTCGAGCGCATACTGAATGTTCGGAATCGAGGCCCGAATGCGTTTGTCGCTGGTTATCTCCTGTCCGCCGGGCGCCAGCGGAACGTTGAAATCCACGCGGATGAATACGGTTTTGTTTTTGAGATCGAGATCACGAATTGAGAGTTTGGGCATAGGATAAGACAGGTAACGGGATGTTTTTGTGGATCGTGGATTGGCAACCGGCAATCCCGCTGTTAGAAATTTGATCCTAGCAGATCGCTGCCAGGGATAGGGTTAGCTTGTTTGTGGGGCAGGATGGCATCCCAATGTCACTTAGTTTTGCAGGAATCGACATTTGGGGCTTGGTGGGGCAGGGCCATGCCGGGACCTCGAGGAAGTGATTTTCCGCCACGCAGCAAACCATTGGTTCGTCCACCGTTTACGACAACTGGTTCATGACCCACCTGGCAGGGCATGGCCCTGCCCCACGCGACTCAGTGCCCGGCTTAGTATTGTGGTAGCCTTGTTGACGCTAGTAAAATACCGAGGTAAAACGTGAAGCTAACTGTGCTCCTTTCAATTCTGTTGGGCGCGGGCGCCGCACTCGCCCAGCAGCCGGACCAGCCTCCGAATATCCGCCATGTCATTGGCCTCGATACTATTAAGCGCAATGCAAACGGCCATCTGACCATTCAAAATGGCGTGATGCAGTTCACTGCGAAAAAGATCGACGCCAAGGTGCCGGCAGCGTCTATTGAGGATGTTTTCGTCGGGTCTGAGATGACGCAGGGCGGTGGAACAGCCGGCCGGGTGGTAAAGACGGCCGCCATCGCGGCGCCCTTCGGCGCCGGTAAAGCCTTGACACTGCTGATGCGGACCAAGGTGGATATCCTCACGGTGGTTTATCGGGCGGCGGACGGCGGAGTGCACGGCGTAATCTTCTCGCTTCCTAAAGGACTGGCTGAATCTACCCGCACCCAACTGGTGGCAGCCGGAGCGCACATGAGCGCCCCGCAGGCTGAATTAAAGGAGCGGACCAAATGAAGATCGCATCGGGAGTTATTCTGATGCTGGCGTCGGCGGCCGCCATCCCGGCTCAAACGCCCGCAGCCACTGGGAAACTGCACGCCTCCGCCATCCAAATTGAGCTGGTCGAAGTGGGCGATGTCTCAATCCCCGCCGAGTTCCGGTACGCCATTTATGAGCGCCTCATCGAACAAGTGCGCGACTCGCACAAATTCGAAAAGGTTTTCCGCAGCGGCGATAAAGCTGCTGCCGGCGTGCCGGACCTGGTTACGCTGCACACTTCGGTGGAAGCCTTCACGGAAGGCAGCCAGATGAAGCGCGAGCTAGCGCCTGTCGCGATGGGCAGCACCAAGGTGGACGTCACCACGCAGGTGACCGATAAGGACGGAAAGAAGCTGTTGGACCAGAAGGTAGCCGGCAAGGTGCGCATCTTCGGCGAGAACCTGGGCGCCACCAACGACCTTGCCAAGCGGATTACGAAGCTGTTGGTCGCGAGCTTCTAAAGCATACGTACACCACCGCGCCTGCCGCGAGCGTCGCTCCGCTGATTTCAATCTGAGTTTTCGTGCTGCCCATGAGCAGCCATACCGAAATCGCCAAGGCGGCGATCGGGATTGCGGAGCCGCCCGGGACCATGAACCAACGCTCGGCATCCGGCATCTTGCGGCGCAGCACCGGCAGAGCCGCACTGGTTGACATGTAGGTCAGCAATCGCGCGATGGCGCTGATGGCGGCTAGTGAAGCGAAGCCGCCGTACATGGCGCAGACACAACCGAGCAACGCCGTCGCCAGGATGGACACATAGGGTGTTCTGAAACGCGAATGGACGCGGGCGAAAATCCGTGGAAGCTGACCCGCCTCCGCCATCGCGAAAAGGATGCGCGGCGTCACCAGCATGAGTGCGCTGTTGGTGCCCGTGGTTGAGAAGACCGCTCCGGCCGTCAGCAAGATGCCCCCTAGGGGCCCAAGAAAGCTGCGGCTGGCTGACGCCAGCGGCGTTGGCGACAATGCCAGATCGGGCAGCGTGCCTTGCGCCACGAATTGAATCAGCACATACAGGACGGCTACAAACGCAATGGCGCTAAGCAGCGCGATGGGAACATTAAGCCGCGGCCGGATTACTTCTTCGCCGGGAACCACTGCGAATTCGAATCCGCCGTACGCAAAAATTAGCAGCAAGCTGGCCTGCCGGAGTGCCGTAGGCTGGGGGATGGTCCATGCGGATGGCCGGTGCGGACTGAGAAAGAACAGGCCCGCCACCACAAAAATTAGAAGAGGCGCCAGCTTAGAAACGGTGAGCAGGTTGACGGTCCAGGTACCGAACTGGACGCCACGATAGTTGATGATGGTCAACACAACAATGGCACCCACGATTACGATCACGCGGCCCACGCCCGCGCCGGCCCAAGGCCAGAAGAATCCGAGATAACTGGCGAACGCGTTGCTGATAGCGGCCATCGCAGTGAGCCGGGCCAGCAGCATCATCCAACCAATCTCGAAGCCCACAAACTCGCCGAACGCGGCGTGCGCGTAGAGGTAGGGCCCGCCCGAACGGTCGAACAGAGCGCCCACTTCGGCGAAGCACAAAATGATCAGCCCAGCCGCCAATCCGGCCGCGAGATACGCGGACAGCCCGGCAGGTCCGAGGAGTTTCGAAACCTGCGCGGGCAGCACGAAGATCCCGGAACCCACCATACCGTTGACGGCAATTGCCGTAAGGCTCAGCAGGCCGACTGCTCGAATCAACTGTGGGCGCGCGGGTGAAGTCACTGGGTGGGAGCCAGTGATGAGTGTATATCAATCGACACACGTTTATCTTTATCCGATCGATCCAATCTTTTGATAGCCGTTTATACAATCCTTATCTGATGCTTATGACTTCCTTACGGCCCATCCCCTATCCTCAAGTGGTCATGGCAAGGATTCCATTCATTGCGTCGGCCGGGCTGTTCGCCGCGGTAGCGTTGCTGAAAGCCGGGGATCCCTGCAGTCTCAGCGGGATTACTCGAAACGCGGACGGTCAGCCGCTCGGCGATGTGCAGATTACCGTGCGCGCCGCCGGAACGGGAGATCGTACCGTGACAAGCGCTAGCGACGGCGCCTTCTGCGTCGCAAATCTCGCAATCGGGAAATATGAACTGACGGCCAAGGCGGAAGGGATTGGCAGCTCCGCACCCACAAGCGTAGACGTATCGGACCCTCCGGGCGCGCCTGTAGACGTGGCCGTTCCAGCAACTGCGCCGCCGGGTACCGGCCTCAGCGGCGGATTTTTCAAGCGGTTCATCCAGGCCTATGCGAACGATTGGAAGGGCACCACGCTCAGTGGACCCGAGCCCGCATATCGTGGATATCCCGCGCCGGTGAGCGGTCCGCCGTTTCCGTTCACCGTGTGGCCGTACGGTGGATCGGTGACCATCGGACAGCCATGGACCCAGTCTGGTCCGCTCATGCAGGCGCTGTGGAGCCGCTCCGAAGACAATTGGTGGAAACGCAGCAAGATTCAGATTTATGGATGGTTGAATAGCGGCATGAATGTCAGTACGTCCAAGCAACACGGCTATTCAACGTATCCGGAAGCCTATGCAGAACGCGGGAACACTCCCGAGCTTGATCAGGAAGTTCTCTACATCGAGCGCCAGCCGGATACCGTGCAGACCGAGCATATCGATTGGGGATTTCGCCTCTCCGGACTGTACGGGCTCGATTATCGCTTTACCACGGCGGAAGGATACTTTAGCCATCAGCTGCTGGGCAAGAATCTGGAGAACGGCTTCGATCTCCCGATGGCGTATTTCGATTTGTATGTCCCGGTTGCGCAAGGGATGGACATCCGCATTGGACGCTACATTTCGCTTCCCGATATTGAAGCGCAACTCGCTCCGAATAACTACACCTACAGCCACTCATTGCTCTACACGTTCGATGCGTACACGCAAACCGGAATCAACGTTACCACGAAGATCAGCGATCACTGGCTGTTGCAAATCGGTTTGTCGCCCGGCAACGACGTAGCGCCGTGGGCCACCCGCGACGCGCAGCTCACTCTCAACGCTTGCGTTGGCTATACCTGGCGCACCGGTCTCGACAACATTTACGTCTGCGACAACTCCCTCAACAAGGGCAACTACGCATATAACAATCTGCAAGCGTTCTATTTCACGTGGTATCACAAATTCAGCAAGGACGGAGCGTGGCATACAGCCACTGAATCCTGGTATCAGTACGAAAAGAAAACGCCGAACGTGAACAATCCGGCAGCCGGGAGTTTGATAGAAGTGAATGCGAACGGTGCATTTTGCGCGCTGGCTACCCAGGTCACTTGCTACGCGCCGGAGTGGGCCATGGTGAACTATGTGGAAAAGCAGCTTTCCAAGCACGATTACCTGACCATCCGGAACGAATATTTCAACGATCTAGTGGGGCAGCGGACCGGCTTCAAGACTCCGTATACCGAACATCTGCTCGGCTGGGGCCATTGGGTGGGAACTACAGTTTTGTTCCGGCCGGAGCTTAGATGGGAACACTTCCTACAGCCTACCCGTATATGACAACGGGACACGCCACAGCCAGCTCACCTTCGCATCCGACGTGATCTTTTTCTTTTAGGCGCGATTTGCTAACCTACAAAGCTTGGGCACCAGCCGCCACAAGCACGAAGCTTTCGAGTTCGTTGAACCCAAGGCGTGTCCCACCTGTGGATCCATCGACACGCGCTTGTCGCATCACGCCAGCGGGATTCTGACATTGTTGCTGCCGGTCTTCAACCTCACGCGATACCGTTGCCGGAACTGCAAGCGATTGTTCGTGGGAAGGAACTGAGAAAGCAATCGGCGTGCGCATGGGGTTGGCAGACGAAAGCGTCTGCCCCACGCGTGGCGCAGGCGCTTTCGCCTGCGAACCTATTTTTCACGAACTCTCACGCCTGGGGCTCAATGCCATAAGAAACCCAATCGCGATGCCATATTGTCCCGTGTAGTAGGTGGACCAGACTAGGAAATCGCGATAGGGAACCGGCGTCTTGAATTTATTTACCGCCAGGAGCGAGTCGGAAATAAGAAACAGAATCGCGCCCACTGCAACCCAAGGATTCTCGAAGCGCCCGAGTATCGCCGAAATCACCATAGCGGTAATGGCGCACATATAGATCGCCACAGGAACAATCAGATTTCCTAGGCTGGGCAGCAGCCACGCCGACACGGCGACACTATAGAGCAGCACCCCGGCCGCCAGAAGAACTCGCGGCCCGCCCAGAGGGGCCATCTTCCGCCGGTTTCGAATGAATACAGAAATGTAGACCAGATGCGCCACCAGAAATGAGCCGAGCCCAAAGACGAACAGCCCTACCGGATCAAGATCCAGCAGAACATCTCCCAACGTGGAAACCGCCAAGGCCGCGCCCAGCATCGGGCTGCCCGCGAAGAATGCCAGCAACGCGAGGGGCCCCACGGACAACCCTTTCACGATGACGCTGCCTGGGTACGGTTGCCAGGGCTGAGTAACTAAATAGAGAAAGCCACCCGCCATGGACAACCAACGCAAGGTTTCAGGAGGCATGCACCGCTCCGCGCAATAGTTCCACGATGTGGGCACAATCCCGCTCGATCTCTCGCTTACGCTCCTCCAGAACAATCGGCGTGTGCCGGCGGCCATCTGCGGCTTGGCGCTCAGCGATTTCGAGCGGCGTGAATCCTTGGCGCGATCGGCGTTCTAGATCCACGCCTTGGGAGATCAGCCACTCCAAAACGCGGATTCGTCCCCAGATGCAAGCCGCGTGCGCGATGGAGCCCCACTCCTGCTCGCGCGTCAGCACGGACCGATCGGCCCCGGCAAAGGCCTGCAGGCGGTCGAGTTTGCCGAAAGTGGCAGCTTCAAAAGGTGTAATAACGGCGCCTTGCGAAAGCAGAAAATCCACGATAGCCTGCCGGCCCTTCTCGTTGGCCCAGGCCGCCGGCGTCATTCCGAACTCGTCGTCGGGCGTATCGAGCGCAGCTCCGTGTTCCAGCAGCCAGCGCAAGGCGTCCAATTGTCCCTCCATGGCAGCTACATGCAGCGCGGATGCGCCGTCATTGCGGATGTTCACCAGCTCCGGATGAAGGCTAAGCGCGTCCAAATCGCCGTCCTTGGCGGCGCGCATGAATTCTTCAACCACCTAATCAGCGTAGCAGCAAGCCGCTGAGCGCTAAAGGAATCAGGATCAGCACAGCCAGCGCGGCCCACGACCAGTGATTGCCGAAGTTCAGCGTGTATCCAATGCCGAAGCGCTTTTCCACTAGAAAGGACGGATCCGCGGGATTGAAGTAAAACACGCCCCACTTCCAACAGGCATCGGGCGCACGATCACCTAGCGGCGCACCGCCGGCTGCAACGGCTTCCCGGCTGCCGCCCTGTCCGAGATGAATCAAGCTGACAGCAAAAGTCACGATGACGATCCCCAGCGCCAATCCCCAAGCATTCATGATCGTCGCGGACGGTTGGAATAATGCGAACCAGGCCGGGCACGCGACAAAGTATTCGGTCACGATCATTAGTAGACCTACTCGCCGCCGAAAATGCCGCTCACCGGCCGCTCGCGGGCCCGCAGTGGAGATGCGCCTCGACCAGAGGAATACGGCCAAAGCCGATCCGACCATTAAAATGCATAAAAACACTTCGATCGCTAAGAGCCCAAATACACTAGCCGGCGTGGTGACTACCCATCGGTCGGGCCCTCCAAGACCCCAATGCACCGGAAAACGTTGCGGCAAGCGATCCAAATTGAGATTCGCCCACACCCCCAAGGCGACCACGGATCCTACCGGGAGTAGCGCCACAATCGGTCCGCCGGGCAGTCCCTCGCGTGGCGCTTCGAGATTCACCTCAAGAACTGAGTTTGGAGCGGTCGCGTATGCGAGCGCCAGCTTGTGCGAACTCACCAGCGCCCCTAGAAATCCGACCCCTACAATTAGCAAGGCCGCCAGGACTAATCCACTGGCTAGCTCGATGGCAATCGCGGCCAGCGCGCTAGTCCAGACAATGGTTCTAAACCGCCCCAGTATCCGCTTGGCATCTGCTGTTGGGCGAAATTCGGGCGTCACCGTAACGGCGAAGAACAAATCCGGCCGCGTGAGTCCGGGGATTATCGAAAACAAGGCACTCATCAGCAACAGAATGACTGTGAAGATTATCTTCTCTAGCGGCATGGCTCAGGTCCCTTCCAGAGTGTCGGCGATGCGCCGCAAATCCCGCGCGATCTTGCCGCGAGTGACACCGCGAGACTGCTGCTCGGCCACCAGTTCTTGGAGGCGCCGCTGGAAGATTTCTCCGCTTTGTGGATCCACGCGATTCGGCATGGCACGCGCAACCACTCGCGCGCCGCTGCGCCGGCCAATCTCCAGCCAGCCTTCTTCGGCCAGCGTGCGGTAGGCTTCGGCGACGGTATTGAAATGCACTCCCAGATCCAGCGCCAGACGGCGCACCGGGGGCATGGGATCGCCAGGATGCAGCTCTCGGTTCACCAGCAGGATGCGCAGTCCGTCCACGATCTGGCGATATACCGGAATAGAGGATTTAAGATCGACTCGCAATGTCACTGTTGTACTCTGTACATGTACAGTATACAACAGTGAAAAAGCCCTGTGGGCTAGGCGTGCTGGTATTTGCCTTCGCCCTGGTTCACATGGCTCCAACTAAGCTCGGCCAGGTAAAGCTGGTTGCCGTCGGGATCCAGGAACCCGACAAACTTCCCTGCCTTGCCGTCGTTGACTATCCCTTGGAACTCAAGCCCTTTGGCGCTTAAAGTTTTCATGGCATCTTCGATGCGGCCGTTCAGCTCTAGCCCAATCGCCATGGAGCCTTTTCGCCCGGCCGGATTCTCCACAGATGCCGGATGCAGTCCGATGGTCAGCCCTTTACCCACTTCCACCGAAGCCCAATGATCGCCGAAGCGATACGCCAGCTTCAAACCCAGCACCTCCGTGTAGAAGCGCACCGCGCGATCCATGTTCGAAACGTAGACTGTAACGTTGCCGCTGGCAAACATATTTTCCTCCTGCTCTCTAGCATCCGGCAAACAGTGCGAGGATGGAAAGAGCCATTTTGCATTTCGAAGGTACCACTTTCGAGCTCAACCCAAACTCGCGCCGGCCGCTGTACCTGCAACTCCGCGACGCGCTGCGCCGCCTTATCCTGAATCACAACTTGCCGCCGGGCGCGACATTGCCGTCCACGCGCGCGCTGGCGAAGAAGCTGGCCGTCTCGCGCAACACAGTGGTGAACGCGTATGAAGCGCTGGCCGCAGACGCCCTGGTCACGGGCGCCATCGGATCGGGCACGCGCGTCGCCCCAACCATGCCCCGACGCCGCAGACTGGATCTCCGGAGAGTCCTGCGGGAATCGCACTTTCCCGGCGATCCGCTGCAGATGTCTGACCCGGACGGCAATCCGCTTCTAATTATTAATGGTTTTGGACCGTCCTAGTACTTAATTAGTACCTAATAGGGTCTTTTCGGGGGATCGAGGTTTGCCAGACAAGGTTTACAATTGATCCCAGAACGCTGAAACGGTACGCCGTTTTCTTGCACGTTTCTATGGAGGACAAAACAAAATGAAACGCTGGCTGCTCTACCTTCTTGTACCTGCGGCGCTTTTGCACGCAGACGCTTTATTGGTCCCAAATCTTACGGTTCTCGGAACCAACTCCGCCGATGGACTGGCTTTCGACAATGGTGGCCCGTCGTTTACCGTCGGTCAGAATCTCTTGGGTACCGACACGCTATCTCTAACCGTAAGTGGCACCGTAGATTTGGCGTCCGGCGACTTCACAGCCAACGCCGCTGGCATCATCGTCAGTCCGGCAACCACCAACACAGGGAACCATCCCGGCGAAGTCGCGCCAAACGCGGATAATCCCGCGCTCAACTATGCGGCTCTCCTGATTGGCAACAGCTCCCTGGGATTCTTTCAGGTCTTTCCTTCCTCGGCTGAATTCGGCCTGGGCGACTCCACTCCGCCCACCACGCTAACGCTGACGGACCGCACACTGGCGGACATCGGTTTTACCACCGGCCTCACATCAGGTACGGTTCTCGAGCTCCGTGTTTCCGATATTAACTTCGCGGATAACAGCGGCGCGTTCGACGTCAGTCAAGTTCCGGAGCCGGGTAACCTCATTCTGCTCGGCCTGTCCATGTGCCTCATTGCCGTTGTCAGATGGCGAAAAATCCAAAAAAGCCAAGTCTGAAGCGGTTCGTCTCACCCACGCCTTGCTCTAAGGTGTAACGAAGAAGTATCCTTTGGGCAAAGATGGGACCGTTACCGAGCGGAAGTGCGGAAAAAGCCGCCCCAAGCTCGCGCGAAGAAATCCTCCAGAAGCTGCGTGAAAGAATTGTCGGCTTCGCGGCATCTAGAATACAGAGGGACGCTGCCGAGGATCTTGCCCAGGAAGTCCTGATTCTGCTGCACCAGAAATATGGGCACCTCGAACGGCTGGAGGATCTCCTGCCGCTATCGCTACAAATCGTAAGATTCAAGATGATGGCTTTCCGGCGAAAAACGCAGAGGCGCGGAGAGTATACTCAAGTTCCCGTGGATGAGATTCAGGTGGCGGACGGCGCCGCCGATCCGTTGGCCGCGGCCGAGCAGCGTGAGATGCGGGAGAGGCTAATCGCGGCTGTAGGGAAAATGGGTGAGCGTTGCCGAAAATTGTTCGCGCTGAAACTGGAGGGCAAGACCTATGAGGAAATCCAGGCCATCCTGGGCGTAGGCTCTAAAAATACTGTTTACACGTGGGATTTTCGCTGCCGGAAGCACCTCCTGGAATTGATGGGTGGCAGTTGGGAGGCGAGCGAATGACAAACGAAGAGATTCGCAAACTCCTCGGCGGCTATGCCACCAACAGTCTCACGGAAACAGAGCGCCAGGCTCTCTTTGAAGCAGCGCTCGAAGATCAGGAATTGTTCGACGCGCTGCATCAGGAGCAAGTTCTGAAGGAACTGCTGGCCGATCCGGTATCGCGCGCCGAAATTCGCCACGCCTTGGAAAAGCCGCGCGCGGCGCGGCCCCACTGGTGGATCTGGACAGCCGCGGCCAGCGCCATTGCGGCCGCAGTCATTGTTGTCGCGGTCATTCGACCCCGCCAACCTGAGCCAATACAACGGTACGCGTCTGTTCAAACTGCCAGACCAGCCGCCGTGCCTCCCACTGAAAAGGTCGAAAGCGATGCGAAGGCGGCACCCGCACCAGTCCGTACACGGGTTTCAGCGGGAAGCCCCACAGTGCGTGCGCGACCGTCGTTGGCTCAAAACGAGCGCAAGGACGAGCTGCAGTCGGCCACCACTCCATCCGCTCCGCCGGCGCCTCCTCCTGCCGTACTGACAACTTCGCAACAAATCCAAGTTGAGTCACAGGCCGCGCGTCAGGCTACCGTCCCGAGCCCGGCCCGCGCGGGCGACACGAACGCTCTGAACCAACAGTCCACGAACCAGGAGTCCTCGAACCAGGGTGCGAATTCGTTTCGCGATCGGGAGCGAAACCAAGCGAGTCCTGCGCAGGTGAGCGGCGCGGTGGGTGGTCTGATGTTCAAGCCCGTAATCATGCCGGTGCATTATGCACTGCTCAAGCGGGATCCGGATGGAATCTATCAGCGGCTCTCGCCTGACTTAGGGCTCAAGCCTGGCGATGCGGTGCGTCTTATAGTGACGCCGATGAGCTCAGGTTATCTGTCTCTATCGCGCCGGGATGCCTCCGGCGAATGGAAGCGAGTGTTTCCTGAAACAGGTCCGGGAATCGAAGTCACCGCGAACACCGATTTCATAATTCCAGAGTCGCCGATCGACGTCACGGATACCGACCAGAAGTTGCGGCTCGCGCTTGCGCCGGCGTTGCTGAATGCGCGCGAAAGTGTGAGAGCAAAAACGTCGCAGCTTAAGAAAGAGGTGCCCGCGATTACGCCGTTAGTGGTAGATCTAGTCATTGGTCCGAAGAAGGTTCCATAGATTCTAAGGCACCGACTCCCTTACGGTCGCGGTTCGGAAAGAATGTCCCATGTTCAGGAGGTGTTACCGAACCGCGACCGTGAGGGAGTCGGTGCTTGAATAATCTAGGAGACTGCTTCGAGCTGCTCCAACAGACTCACAATCCGCCCAGCTACTTCTGTATTCCCACCAAAGCGCAGCTCATTGTAGGCAGCGGTCAGCTCCAACACCAATTTGGAAATGACCGGTTCCTGCAAAACACGCGCGAATTCGGAGGGTGTCACCCAGGCTGGTTTTTCGATGCCGCGCTTACGCAGCACCTTCAGCATCCGATGGTAGAGCAGGGTGGCGTCGGACGCCTCGGCTTCGCCGCGCTGGACTTTCAGAACCTGTTGCCGCGATTTCCACCAACGCCACCAGTCGCGCCCGAATAGCTGAACCATAATGGCGGCGATTGCCATGCCGAAGAGAACAGCTCCGTAGCGCAGCACGAAACTCGACGTACGGCGATATCCCTGGCTGAGCGCGGGGCCCACGCCGTCGAACCAGTTCAACCCCACATGACGGCTGGATTCGCCCACGCGCGAGGCCAACTGCAATTGGCGATCGAGGTTGTAATTGAGGACCCAATCCTGCCAGAAAACCTCGGCGGCGTCGGCATAAAACCCAAGGCGCGTCCAGACTGACAGGCGCAGTGCATTGGGGTCAGCCGGCGTGGGATCGAAGGTGGTCCAGCCGCGATGCGGCAGCCACGCTTCCACCCAACTATGAGCGTCCGAGCTACGGATTAATTGGGAACCGCTGATAGGATTATAGACTCCGCTTTGAAAACCCGTTACCACTCGCGACGGAATCCCGAGTAGGCGTAGCATAACCGCCATGGAAGACGCAAAATATTCGCAGTGACCTTTCTTGCGGTGGAACAGGAAATAGGCCAGCGGATCGGCGGGTTCAAATTGTGGAAGTTCGAGCGTGTAGCCGTAGCGCGTTCTTAAATATTTTTCCACCAGGCGGGCCTGGACGAAAGGGGAAAGCTCGCCCCTGGTGATTTCATGCGCCAGTTCACCCACGCGAGGATCGGTGCGGGGGAGTTGCAAATAGATGCCCCGCCATTCGCGCGTCAACGGCTCCACGAACTCATTTGCGGTATCCAAATCCGGGGATGGCAGCTCTAGGCGGCTGTACACCTGGTACCAGATGTTGTGAGCATCGCTCAAGCGCACGCGGAAGTTGTCGAGCGAATTTCGAAACACCAACGAGTCGATTCTCAAGTACTGCGGCGTGCCGGCAAAGAACAGCGCGTCACCGCTCATTTCGCCCAGGTGGACCGCGTAGGAAATGTGACGCACCTCGCTGCGGCGCGGCGGAGCGGGTTCCAGCACCAGAAGCCCGGCCTGATCCGGACGCAGTATCTGGGGTGTGGAGGGCGGAACAAACCAGGTGCGCCCGTCGAATTCCGAGAGTGCCGCGCCGCGCCACTTCAGCGGCAGGTTGCGATCTTCCGGATGATCCATCTTGATGTGCATCACCGGCGTGTTGTCGCGCTTGAGCTCGCCGATCTCGCCCAATGTCACGCGCGTGGAGAAACCGGTCAGACGGTCGCGCCGCGAGACCAGGTGCTGGAATGCGGCACGCGCGGTTCGCGGAAGAAAGAAAAACAATCCAGCGGTGATTGCGAGGATGGCGACGGAAATGAATAGGGATCCCACGGTGAGGCGGGCCCAGAGCCCCCGGCCTGAGAATTTAGCTACCGCGCCGCGCTGGTGCGCCGATTGCCGGATCTCGCCGCTGGCAAAAGTGGCGACGCCCAGAACTAAAAATAGCAACAGAAATCCAAAGAAGTTCACACGCGAAGATAAAATGCAGGCCGCCAGCAATTCCAGAAACGCAATCACCTTCAGGAACAGATAGTCGCGGTTGGTGTGTCCGGTCAGAATTTTTACTACTGCCACAAAGAACACCAGATGAACTGCCGAGGGGATGAAAGATTCCGAGATGAAGAAATAATCTACCGGGTAAAACCCAACGTAAGCCAGAGTAACGACGGTGACAACACCGGGAGGTAATTCCAGTCGCAGCAACCCGGCGGCAATCAGCGCTCTTACGATGAGCGCCATAGCCGTGATCACGGTGGTGGGGGTGTCCAGATAGCCGGAGCCCACGACCGCCAGAAACGCGCTGGCCAGCAATCCCAATAACGCGAATTCAAAGAACCTGTCCGCCGGCGAAACTGGTGCGGCGGAATCGGGCGGCATAATCTTATTCTAAACCTCGTCCGATTGCTATCATGAAGACACTGGAGGAATATTGAGCTCGGTTACAGCTGTGCCCGAACTTCAAGTTGTGGACCAGGATAAGCGGCGGAGGGCGGCACTGATCGTAATCGCGTGCACGCTGATCATCGGAGCGGCCCAATACCTGATCAAGCTGGGCGCCAATCAGTTGGCTGCTCAACAGCATTCCGTCCATGCGGGCTCGGTGAGCGTTCAGGCAGCCGTAATGGGTATTTTTACCAACCCCGCGATTTTCAGTGGCTATTGTTTATACGGCATCTTCACGGTTCTCTTCGTCTTTGCGTTGCGGCACGGCGAGCTTTCCATTCTGTATCCTCTAATATCGCTGGGCTATGTCTGGGTGGCGATTATTGGAGTGATAGCATTTCACGAGTCCATGAATCCGCTCAAGCTCACCGGCATTGCAATCATCATGGCGGGCGTGACGGTGCTGGGCCGTGGGAGCGCAAAATGACCACGCCAATCTCGTCCATAGTCCTGGTGCTGGTAGGAGCCGTAATCGGATCGTTTGGCGCGATATTCCTCAAGTCGGGCGCCAATGCGCTCAGCCGGAGCTGGACCAGCATTGTCTATAACTGGAAGCTGGCTGTCGGCGTGATCACTTACCTGCTGTCCTCGGTCCTGTTCGTAAAGGGCATGTCCAACGGCGAACTGTCGGTCCTGTTTCCCATGGTCTCGGTGGGATACATCTGCACGCTGCTGTGGTCGCACCTGTTCTTTCAGGAACGCATAACCAAAGCGAAATTAGCCGGCGTAGGCTTGATATTGATCGGAATTGTATTTCTGGGTTTCGGAAACGCCGCACACTGACCCGCGAAAATTCAAAAGCACCGGTCGCTTACGCTCGCGGTTCAGTACGAACAGTGCTACCGAACCGCGACCGTAAGGGAGACGGTGCCCTTTGAATGATTGTCTAAGCTATTTCCTCGCCAACACCGGCTGCGCAGCGCCCGGCGGGCCACCCGGTGGGACTTCAGGCGGTGGAATCTTCTTCGGACGCGCGTCCAGCTTGGTCAGGATCAAATCTTCCTTCGCCTTTTGGAACTTCGGCGTGCCCGGTTTAGCGCCTGTGGCCAATACATCGCGCTCGGTGACTTCCTGAGCGCTGGGCAGGTACTTCTGCAGATAATTCCGGATGCGGTCGTGCACGATTCGTTCTGAGGAGTGCGCCAGCAGAAACAGGATCTGCTCTCCGGGGGCCTTGGACAGCGCCAGATAAATATGCGACGGTTTCTGGAGTTTGGCGGATTTCAGATCCTTCTCCAGCTTCTTGGAGTTGGCTTCCAGCTTCTGCCACTGCTCCACTTCGCGCTTGGTTAGGCCGATGCCCTTCACAAACTCCGCGCGCTCCTTGGCCGACAGCTTTTCGCCCAGGAAATACAAGAACAGCCCGACGCTGTCCAGATGCATGTCTACGCCGAAAGGAACCATCTGCTTGGCCTTCTGCAGTTTCTGCAGACCTGCCATATTCACCTTGCCGCCTTCCAGCGCTTTCGAGTAAAGATGCAGCAGTTTTTCTTCTTCCAGCAAGCGTATTATGTCGGCGCAGTTCGGCTCATTAGCGGTATGCCGCAGTTCGTCGAGCAAAGCCTGCTGCGGGATGCGCGTTTCCAGTTGCGCCTCACGCGCGTTGTCATACTGCATTTTGGTCCGCTCGTCGATGTTGAAACCCAGCCGCACCTTGAAGCGCAGCACTCGCAGCAGACGCACCGGATCGTCATAGAGCGTATAATTGCTTACCGCGCGCAATTCCTTGCGCTCCAGGTCACCCACGCCATTGTTAGGATCCAGTAGCAATCCGCGCGAAGCAGGATTCAGCGAAAGCGCGATGGAGTTAATGGTGAAATCGCGCCCGCGCAAATCCTCATGCAGCGTGGCCGGCTTGACGACGGGTTTATCGCCCGGCTTGGGATACTTTTCCTGGCGCGCCATTCCGATGGTGGCATGCACGCCGCCCGGGAAAACCATCTGGACGAGCTTGCGATTTTCATCCGTCGACAATATCTTCCCGCCCGCCTTCTTAGTGACGGCCTGGGCCAGCTTGATCGCATTTCCCTCCACCGTAAAATCGATTTCGAGGATGGGAAAGCCGCCCAGCATATCGCGCATCGCGCCACCCGTAAGAAAAATATTGGTGTTGGCTTGAGCCGCAGCAGTCTGAAATTCATTCACCACCCGGCTCTGGTCAGAACTCAGGTGGCTTTCGAGCATGAACATGTAATCGCTCATCGATTCACTCTCTTGATTTGGTTCATCCGATTCCGCATCAGGCCCGGGGGTGATGTTCGTCCACGGTTTTCCTCAGCCGGGACCGCATGACATGGGTATAGATCTGCGTGGTCGAGATGTCGGTGTGCCCTAACATGGTTTGCACGCTGCGCAGGTCCGCTCCGCCTTCCAATAAATGAGTGGCGAAGGTGTGCCGCAGCACGTGGGGCGTGAGGTTATGAAAAATCCCAGCCTTCTTTCCGTACCCCGCCAGCAGCTTCCAGAATGCCTGCCGGGTCATGGCGGCGCCGCGATTCGTGACGAATAAAGAGGGGCTGGCACGGCCCTTCAGCAAGCGCGGCCGTCCACTCCCGAGATAAGTATCCACGGCTCGAAGCGCAACCTGGCCCACCGGAACAATACGATGCTTGTTTCCCTTTCCGACGACGCGAACAAAACCGAGATCGCGCTCGAGGTCGGACACCCGGACCCGGCACAGCTCAGAGACCCGAAGTCCGGTAGCGTAGAGGAATTCGAGCATCGCCCCATCGCGCAATCCTTGCGGATGGTTTCGATCCGGCGAAGCCATTAAATCAGTCAACTGCTGTTTATTAAGATACTTAGGAAGACTCTGCCAGTGTTTTGGCGGGGCCAGCAGCGCAGTAGGATCGGAATCCATTGCGCCTTGCTCCATGAGGAACCTAAAAAAATTGCGAAGCGTGGTCACATGGCGCGCGATTGACCGGCTGCTCATGCCGCTCTGGTAAAGTGAATCGACGTGATGATGGACAACACTTGCGTCATGCAGCCCGTCTGTGGGCTGTAACGAACCAGTAAACCGTTTTAAATCAAGGTTGTAGGCTTCCACCGTAGCACTCGATAGCCCCTTCTCGATACGACAGAAATCGAGAAACGAACCCACTTGAGCCGATATTGATGCAACTAAGCGCATCGTGCCAATGATACAATACTCGGGAAATTGTTTGGAAGAAAAGTACAGCTTTAGGAGTGATTTGGGGGGTTCAACCAACAAAAAAGTGCTGGTTTCGCGTTTCGACCGCGAAGCTGCTTCGGGTTTTGTGAACCCGCAAAGCTATTTGCTGGCCGAAGGGCTGGAGCTCTTGAGCCCAGGCGGAGCGGTAAGCGTGATTCCCTACGATGAGATAAAACTCGTTTGTTTTGTTAGAGATTTCCAGCAAGGCGAGCCTCGCAAGGAGTTGCGGCTCTTCACGACCCGGCCAAAAATGGAGGGCCTTTGGATTCGCATGCACTTCCGCGATGGCGACGCGATGGACGGAGTACTAGCCAATAATCTTCTGCAGTTCGATCCTTACGGTTTTTCGGTGATTCCTCCGGACCCAGGTTTCCAGAATCAGCGCGTATTTGTTCCCAAGGCGGCGCTGTTGGCAATTCAAGTTTTGGGAGTGGTAGGCAGCCCGTTGCGGATCAAGAAGGCGAAGCCGGTGGCGAAGGAACAGTTAGAGATGTTTGGAAAGACCGGCGAGCAGTAGGCGGCAGGCGGCAGGCGGCCGGGAGCAGCAGGCAGGCAGCAGACTATTCGTTGCGTAGGGCGCGCAGTGGATCTCGCCCTGCTGCTCGACGTGCCGGTATATAGCTTGCGGCCGCGCTTACCGCGAGCAACGCCAGCGGAACAAGAGCGTATACGCTGCGCGATGAAACGTCGAGTCCGGGAAAGCCAGCGGTGAGCATTGGAATTGCTGCCGCCGTTAGCGCTGCGCCGAGCACGATACCAACGCCAGCGAGAATCAGTCCACGGCGCTCCACCAGCCACACTACATCGCGACGCCGGGCGCCCACGGCCACGCGTATGCCAAACTCCTTCACGCGCCGGCTTACCGTATAGGCGACCAAGCCATAGAGTCCAGTGGTAGCGAGCGCCAGACCGATGAATCCCATGGTCCCCACCATTTGGAAGAACTGCAGCCAGGTATCCGTCACGCGGCTCTCGTAAAGCGTCGCTACGGTCCGCAGATTGAATACCGGAACGTTGCCGTCGATGGATCGAACGGCATCTCGCAGCGGCTTCGTGAGAGCACTCGCTTCACCCACCGATTGTACGATCAATGTCATCCTCGGCCGGGGGTTCTGTTCATACGGGAGATACACGTACGGGGCGGGCGCTTCGTTCACAGCCAGATAGTGACCGGTCTTGGCCACACCGACGATCTCAGAGGCCGGGCCGCTGGCGCTGTCCAGCCGTATGCGCTTTCCAATGGGATCCTGGTCTGGCCAATAGGTCTTTGCAAACTGCTGGTTGACAATTGCCACACGGCGCGATTCAAGACGGTCGTCCTCGGTAAAAGCGCGTCCGCGTTTGATTTCGATATTCAGGGTGCTGAAAAAAGCGGCATCCACAGCCGCGCCGAACTCGATCTCCTTTTCACGGCCTTTCGGAAATTGGTAGCCCTCCGGCGCCACTGTGACAATGGTCTGCGCGGGAGATAGCGGCAGGGCCTCGGTCATGGCCACCTGCGTCACTCCAGGCATAATCCGGACCCGATCCACTAGCCTCCGATAGAAGGCTTTGGTTTGTTCGGGCGAATAATGCAGCACGGCGGGCGCGGTATCCAGACTGATCAAATGATCCGTGCGGTACTCTGGCGGCATCACCAGCATGTTCCGGAAGCCGGCGAGAAACATCCCGGCGGCGATCAGCACTACCATTGCAAGCGCCACTTGGCCGGCTACCAAAGCATCGCGGCCGAATGTTCGGCCTTTGCCGGACGCGCCCTCCCCACCCGTCTTCAATGCACTTACGAAATCCGTCCGCGCCGTCTGCCAGGCGGGAGCCATGCCGAAGAAGACGCAACTTCCGAGCGCGGCGAGAAGGCTGAACTCCACTACCCGCCAATCCAGTTGGACGCCCAGGACATTCGGCGGATCGCTCGGGACGCTGAGCGTCTGGAGCAGAAGAATTCCACCGTATCCGGCCAGCAATCCCGCCAGGCAGCCGGCGAGGGCAACGATGAGACTCTCGGTCATCAATTGGCGAACCACTCGGCTGCGTCCGGCTCCGATGGACAGGCGGATGGCGATCTCGCGGCTGCGAGTGCGGCCTCGCGCCAGCAGAAGATTCGCGACGTTGGAGCACGCAATGATCAGGATAAGCGCCACCAGCCCCATTAGCATCTTCACCAGCGCCAGAAGTTGTGGGCTCTGCTGGATGCGGCGTTCCAGCTCCGTGCGAACGGCCATATGCCGATTGCGATTTGTGGTTACGTGCTCGCGCTCGAGCGCGGCTCCGATGATGGCGAGTTCAGCCTGCGCTGATTCCCGCGAAGCGCCGGCGCGCAATCGGCCCTTGACTATCAGATTTTGTCTGCCGCGGTCCTCCAGCGGATCCATTGGCTCGCCGCTCAGGCGTTGGGACATCCCGAGGGGAATGTAGAGGCTGGGATGAATGAAACGGTCCAGGCCGGTAAACGATTCCGGGGTCACGCCAATGACGGTGAAAACGATCCCGTTGAGGCGCACGAAGCTGCCGATAGCAGAGTGGTCTCTCGCGTAGTTCTGCTGCCAGAAATCGTAGCTGATGATCGCAACGGGAGCAGTAGCTTCGTCAGCGAGAAATACACGTCCGAGTAAAGGCGCAACGCCAGCCATATCGAAGAAGTTGCCGGTCACCAAGCTCGCAAAACGCATTTGTGCCGGCGCGGCGGGATTGGACGCGGCGGCGAGCGTGGTGAGCCGATACGCGGCCAGGCCGATGAATGAGCGGTTGTGATCGCGTAGATCGCGGTAATCCGGGAACGACATGCCTTCCAGAGGATTGTCGGGAGTGGCGTTACTCACGTCGAGCACGGCCGCTGGATTCTTTATCGGCAGCGGGCGCAGCAGCAGTGCATCGGCAAAGCTGAAGATCGCACTGTTGGCGCCGATAGCGAGGGCGAGCGAAAGCAGCGCGACCGCTAGAAATGCGGGTTGCCTGGCGAGCGCACGCAGCGAATAGCGGATATCCGCGAAAATACTTTCAAGCCAGGTCCAGCCCCAGACTGCTCGAACGTCTTCCATCGCAAGGGTGAGGTTGCCGAGTTCCTTTTCGCCAGCGATCTCGGTCAATGATCCCAACTCCTCGTGCATCTCGCGTTCCTGTTTGCGGCGCCATGCCGGCGACAGATATTTGAGGCGATTCCAGAGCATCATCCTTTGACCATCATCCTTTCACCTCCGGCGATGGGCCCATAATCCGCCCTACCGCGCTCACGAAACCGGCCCATTTCGAATGTTCCCGTACCAGGTGCTTCCGGCCCGCGGCGGTTAGCTTGTAAAACTTGGCGCGGCGGTTGTGCTCGGATGTCTCCCAACCGGATGCGATCCAGCCTTTGGCTTCCAGGCGCTTCAGTGCGGGATAGAGCGACCCGAACTCGATATCCAGGGCCTCGTTCGAAGTACTGCGAATGTTCTTCGCGATTCCGTAGCCGTGCAGGGGGCCGGCGCGGAGTGTACGGAGCACCAACATGTCGAGCGTTCCTTGCAGCAGGTCCATATATGGAGAGATTCTATATGAAGAGTGGCTATACGTCAAGCGCGGTGGGCGGCGGGTGGCTGGCGGCAGGCGGCGGACGGCAGGTCGCAGAAGGCAGAACTACGGTCGACAATCACAGGCCGCATACGGACGCTCCGGCCTGCCGCCTGCCGCCTGCCACCTGCCGCCTGGTCTGCTTACTGGGCGGTCGCTTTCCAGGTGCCTTCGTCTACCGCGGAGCCGTCCGCAGTCGCCTTGGTGTGATAGCTGCCTGCTAACGTGGTTCCGTTCAGTTCGCCCGTGAGGGTGGATTCCAGACCGTTGCCATCGAGATCGAATTCGTACACGATTTTCACTTTTGAACCATCCACCGTTACGGACGTGACTTTGGTCTTGATGTCCTCGCTGCCGAAGGCGAAGGTGACCTCGGATTTCCACGCCCCGTCATCAGCTTGCTTGAGGCTCACTCGGATATCGCCGCTCGCACCCGCGGAGCCCGAATAGCTGCCTTTATAGGTTCCAGCTATTCCGGCCGCGATCAGGACCAGGGCTAGAGCGAAGCAGAGACTTAGCAAACGCATGGGGTCAAAGATACCATACACATATGCCCGCCCCTCCTGGGACTCGTTTCGGACCATACGAAATCGTTGCCTTACTGGGCTCGGGCGGAATGGGCGAAGTCCATAAAGCCATCGACACCCGTCTGGGACGAACGGTTGCCATCAAGTTACTGCACAGTGCCCATACGGATCGCTTCCAGCGGGAAGCGCGAGCCATCGCCGCGCTAAATCATCCCCACATCTGCACGCTCTACGACGTCGGTCCGGACTACCTGGTTATGGAATACATCGAAGGCGCCCCGCTCAAAGGACCGCTGCCTCCGGAAGAGGCCGCGCGCGTGGCTCTCGAAATCGCGCGGGCGCTCGAGGCTGCGCACGCCGCCGGAATCGTGCATCGCGACCTCAAGCCCGGTAATATATTGCTCACCGGTTCGGGTGTTAAGCTTCTCGATTTCGGATTAGCCAAGATCCAGCCGGTCACACCCGGTGACACAACCGTCACTCAAACTCAGGCCGGCGAGGTTCTGGGCACCGCCGGCTACATGGCTCCCGAACAGATCCGCGGCCAGCTGGTGGATGCGCGCAGCGATATTTTTTCTTTCGGCGCAGTTTTATACGAAATGCTGAGCGGGCGGCGCGCTTTCACCCGCGAGACCGCGATCGCTACCATGGCTGCCATTCTGCACACCGAGCCCGATCCGTTGGAAACTCCGCCGGAACTTGCGCGCGTAGTGACGCGCTGTTTGCAAAAATTCCCGGGCGGCAGATTCCAGAGCATGGCGGAAGTGATAGCGGCGCTCGAAGCCGGAAATGTTGCCTCGGTGGCGGAAAGAAATCCTTCGATCGCGGTCCTGCCATTCGCCAATATGAGCGGCGACAAGGAAAACGAATATTTCAGCGACGGCTTAGCCGAGGAAATTCTAAATGCGCTTACCAAGCTTCCGGGGCTGAAGGTTGTAGCCCGGACATCGGCGTTCGCGTTCAAGGGTAAGAACGAGGACATCCGGGGAATCGGTGAGACGCTCGGGGCGACGCACGTCCTGGAGGGCAGTGTGCGCAAGGCCGGCAATCGTGTGCGAATTACCGCGCAGTTGATCGGGATCGCGGATGGATGCCACCT
>DASYNU010000071.1:0-13246 GCA_036008345.1 Bryobacteraceae bacterium | reverse complement strand
ACAGATGCAGGACTACAATCGTTGCGGCAATTGCCGGGTTTAATATCTCTCGACCTGAGCGGCGCCGAGCGCACTGATTCGGGGATGTGGTCGGTGAGCTTGACGGAGCCAGGCCTGGATGCCATCGCGACACTTGGAAACCTGCGCCACTTACGCCTTAATGGGACGCTGGTTTCTGCGCGTGGTCTCCAAAGATTAGTTGGACTTACTAAGATGGAGTGGCTGGATCTGAAAGGCTGCACCCGTATTGGCGACGATGTTGTCCCAGTGTTGGCATCATTTCGCAATCTTCAGCGGGTGGATCTTACTGGAAGTCAAGTGACTGAGAAGGGTGTCGCGGAGCTGAAACGCGCTAATCCGAAATGCACAATTCTGGCTGGAAGTTTGGACGCGGCGAAATCGGAAGAACCGGAGCACTAAACACAAAATCACCGACTCCCTTACGGTCGCGGTTCGGTAAAACGCGCGTCCGAAATTAACCTGTCCTTTCCGAGCCGCGACCGTGAGGGAGTCGGTGCCCGTTTAAGTCAGCACTTCAGTTAGTTTGCGATTGTAAGTGGGGAACGTCCCGATACCGGCGTGCATTACTTCATCAGCCAATGTTACATATAGATCGCCGACGGTGCCTGTGTATTCGGTGTGCGTGCCGGTAGCCAGCCGCCCGGCGTGTCCGGCTACGATCAAACCCAGCCCGTTATTCTTGTGCGGATTGGCTTCCGCATGCTCATGCACATACACCAGACAGCAGTGATCCAGCAAGGTCCCGTCGCCCTCCGGAGTGGACTTCAGACGGCCCAGCAAATAGGCGAATTCCTCGCAATGCCACTTGCAAATGTCGCGCAGAATGCGCTGGCCTTCCACGCCGTCGGCGCCGGGCGCTCTACCGTCGGCATGCGTGTAGTCATGGTGGCGCGCCGCCGTGTAACCAAGCCACGGAAAGCGGCAGATGCTCTGACACTTGGTCAGCATGTACGATGCTACTCGCGTCTGGCGCGTGATCAGGGCCTGCGCTAAAAGATCGCTCTGCAGCTTGGCGATCCTAGGCCAGTCCTTCATATCTTCGTATTCAGGCGGATCGATGCGGCGGTATTCGGGAGGCAAGCTGGTGATGGCGCGCTCCACATCGCGCACCGACGCCAGGTGCTCTTCCACGCGTGCCTGATCGTCCTTGGGCAGGTTCTTTTTCAATGCCGCGGCATCTTCCAGCACCACATCCAAAATGCTGCGCTTGCGGTTGATCCAGCCCTCTTCGCGGCGGCCGAAGAGGCGATCGAAGAGCCGGTCCGGTAGCATCTCGGGTGGGAGCGCGCGATCCATGGCTGTCCAGCTCATGTTGCGCTGGATGCTTTCGCCGAAGGATTCCTGCGCCACGCCGAGCTGCAAGGAACGAAAGCGGGATTCGCCTCCGATTTTTCGCGCGATCGTTTGATCGATGGAAGCGCCGCCAGCGCCGCGGCTGGTGAATGGCGTGCACGTCATCAAGCCGCTCATCGAATTATGATGGCCGTTGCCTGGCCCGGGCATGCCCGCGGCATAGTTGTCGAGCCCGCTAATCACGTGGATATCGTCGCGAAAAGGCGCGAGCGGCGCGAGGCATGGCGTCAAGTTGAAGCCAGGACCGGTCTCGGCTGGAATCCAATAACGCTCTGGAATTCCGTTGCCGTTGAACCACAGCACGAAACGGCTCTCGATCGGCGCTTCCGCCACTTTGCCGGTAGCTGCGCGTTCAGCAGCATAGGCAGTGCCGGTGGAATTGAACATCGATACCAACGGTGGCAGGCCGATCCAGGCGCCACCCGTTAGCGTGAACCCCTTGAGTAACTTTCGACGCGAGACACTGGCGCGTTTAGTTATTACGTGCGACATGCGCGGTTCCTTCCTCGCCCGGAAATTCCCGGCCGCGTGCTATTGCAATTATGAGTTCTTGGAAGCGGAACTGAGAATTCCGGAAATGTTCCACAGCTTGCTGGATAACGGAATGGTCGGCTGGTGTTTCCATGCGCCCGGCCGCATAGCGGAAATATTGCTTCACCATGCACTCCTGGCATTGCGGCGTCTTAGACAGCACAGCGCCTAATTCGCGCGGCGATGAAAAGTGTGAATCGGGAATGCCGGCCACAAAACCGTTCGTGTCCATGGTCAGACTTACCGTTTTGGGTGGCTGACGTCCGCCGCCGTGACCGCCATAAAAGCGGAGCTCGTATTTATCCCGCCGTGCCCCCACCGCATCAAATTTCTCGAAGCCGATTCCGATAGGATCGATCAAATTGTGGCAAGTGGCGCAGATCGCATTCGACACGTGCTCGCTCATACGATCCCGATTGGTCTGGGGATGAGCTTCGGTGGATGCAGCAAGATTCGTGTTCACGCCCGCTGGGGGTGGGGGCACATGCTGGCAGAGAAACTGCTCGCGGACGAAGAGGCCGCGGCCGGTGAGTGAAGTGTCATCCGGTTTCGCCGAGAGCGCCAGGAACAGCGCCTGCCCCAGCAACCCGGCGCGTTCGGATTCCAATGGGAAATCCGTACGGACAAATTCCTGGGCCGGGGCGGGCACGCCGTAGATGGAAGCCAGATCCGCGTTGACGAATCCATAGTTGGCCGTGAACGCTTCCATAAAATTGCGGTTGTTCCACACTAAGTCAGCAATAAATTGCCGCGCTTCTTCCGTCATGGCCACCGCTGTCTCGCGGCTGAACTTCGGATACCGGCGGCGGTCGCGGCTGCCGGTTAGAATGCGGTCGAAGCGTAGCCACTCAGAAGCAAACTCGTCCACAGCCTGGTGCGCACGCGGATCCTGCAACATGCGGCGCGCCATTTTTTCCACGCCAGGAGGCGTGGCCAGCTCACCATTAGCCGCTGCATCCATCAATGCCGTGTCCGGCATGCTATCCCAAAGCATGTACGACAATCGGCTGGCGGCTGCGTAAGGTTTCCACTTCTGGTTGGAAGTTGCGTCCAGCCGAAAGAGAAAATCCGGCGATTGCAGCATGGCTTCCACTACCAACTGCGCGCCTTTCATGAAATCGGTCTCGCGCGCGAACAGCCGCGAGTAGCGCTGCACTTCGCCCGCATCCAGCGGCCTTCTGAAAGCGCGCAGCCCGAAACTCCGGATGAACTTGCCGCGGCAATCCTCTGACGCCTTGCAAGGGATCAAACCGCGCGTGTCTCCGTTGCGGAAGGCATTGCGCGCGAGCTTTTCGGCAGCCGTGCTATAAGCTTCCGCGAGCAGTGGAGACAGGTTCTGCGCGTTGTACTGATCCTTGAAACCATCCACGAAGTCCTCGGCCGGAAACTGATTCGCGGGAGCGGTTTGATCGCCCAGCAAATCGCGGACTGTGTTGTTGTACTGGCTATGCGTCAGCCGGCGAAGCACGGCATTGGGCGCGCCAGAGCTACCGTTATTCGAAACTTGCTCGTCGCCGTACTTCATGGCTTTCGCAAGCGCATCGCCCGAGAGCGATACCAAGTTCTGAATCCAGGCTTTGAGAACTGCCTCTTCCGGACTGCCAGGCTTGATACGCAGGCCACCGGTGTGTGGAATGCGCATAGTGGGCTTCTTCAGCAGCAGCGACTCATCCGGATGATCGCGGTCCACCAGCCTGACGAGTGAATTGCCGAATGCTTCAATGCGATCCGGAGGCGCGTCGGCATCCGGGAAGTGCAGGCGGGTAGCCGATGCGACGCCGTTGTTGTTGTGACACGCGGCGCAGCCCGCTTCCTTGAAGATCGGGTAGAGCTTGCTGGAAAACGTCCCGGTCTGACCGAACAGTGCTGAAGCTAGACAGATCCAAGAGAGCAGAAACCTCACCATACTATTTTAGCCCACTTGTCCCCGGCTGGATTCCGCGTGCGAATGAAAAAGGGGTTGCCGTTGGGGCTCGGCCGGCGTGAATTCAAATTGCATTCGCTGTCAGGTGAAGATCTGGCTTGATAGGAGCCTCGAGGGGCGGGATGTCCGAGAACCGTTTGAGAAACGATCGAGCCACGATCGGATCGTGCGCTTCGAGGTATTGGGTTCGTTTTGCAATTTCGTTTGCGGAGGAGAGGGGCGGGACGTTCTTGCGGAGCGGAGCGGGAAGGCTCGACTGGAGGACCGCATTCGTTTGGAGGGCTTTCAGTTCCTTGAGGCTGCGGTGGAATGATCGCTCGATGCGGGTTTGGTGGCGGGCGAGCCGGTCGAGTTGGTTTTGGAGGTCGTGGTTGGCAAGGAGATCCTGGTAGGAGGCCTCGCCGCAGAGCTCGGATTCCATGCGGCCGATGCGGCGAAGATTCCAGGCGGCGGCTACCAGTTGGTTGAACAGAGTTTGCTGGATAGCGCCTTGGGGTTTGACGTCGGCTTGGAAATCGGCGAGTAGATGGTCGAACTCTTCTTGTTCGCCGGCGGCGATGATGACGTCACGTGCCGTTAGGCCATGTTTCGAGGCGTTCTGGGAGGAGCGGGTTTTTCCTTCGGGGGTGCGGGGTCCGGTGGAATGTTGCGCGTTGGCGGCATTGGCCGCATGTTGAGCAGGGGAAGTGGACATGGTTGTCTCCGGTGTTTATGGTAGAGGCTTGGTGGGCCGCCGGATGGGGATGGCGCGAGTAAGTTGCGGTGGGGGTGGGAGATTGGGTTGGGGGTGAGTGGTGATTGGCCGGATGGGCGTTTGGGTCAATCTACCAGTAGCTAACTGCCTGCCACTAGCGCGTGATGCCTCAAGTCAACTCGCCGAGCGCCAAAAGTTCTTGTCTTAGCTCGACACGCCGGGCATCATTCAGCGCGAGAACTTCAACAGTCACACGCCCCGCTGGCGTCAGGCCCTCAAGGTGCGCGCCGCGGAACGCAAAATGCTGCAGCCATTGGTCGCGCCGCGGGTGGAACAGAATCTCCACGCCCCCAGTAGACGGATCGACCCCGGTCAGGTTAGGACCCTTGTGGAGGTTACATCGATGACCGCCGTGCTGGTGAGCGATCACGTGCTCGATGTGATGTGTGTGAGCTCGCTGTTCCTCTGATGAAGCCGGCAATATTCACAGCGTTCTCCAGCTCTCTCACGGACGAACCGCCGGGTTCCTGCATCTAGTGAGGGTTCTGGTCGAGATACGGGCGGGCTTTGAGCTTCAGGATTGCGATAAGGTCGGCCGCGTTAATCAGCGCTTCGTATTCGGATCGCTCAGAGGCACCGAGACTACCTTCGTTTGCGCGCTCACCGAGAATTTCGATCCGCACCTGAACAGGGTTGATCGATACGGAATGCGACGAGACGTCGAGCCTGCGCGTGGCCGAAAAAGGGGTTCACAGTAGCCTGGCGAGTCTGAAGTCCCGTTCGCGGGCTTCGTGTGATTCGAGCCGGTAGCGGCGGCCAACCCCTTGAACCAAATTGCGGGGCCCCGTCGGCGAAGGCATTTCCGCGACACGCCGACCATACGTCAACTGGATCACTTTCGCACAACTGAGCATACTTTCACTTACGTGGCGGGTACTCCTGCAGGACGGCGACGATCTCCTTGTGGCCGGTCTTATCGGCCCACGCAAGTGGTGTTGACCACAATTCCGCGTCCGGTTCGATTGGGTCGGCTCCCCGCTCCAGCATTAGCCTGGCCACTTCCAGCCTTCCCCAGCGGCAAGCCCACCCGAGCGGAGTACTCTTTAGCAACTCGTCGCGCACGTCCATCCTTGCGCCACGATCCAGCAAAATGCGTACGAATGCCACGCGTTCCTCTGCCATGACCCAGTTATACGATGCCGCGGCGTAGTGCAGCACGCTGATGCCGAAACGTCCTTTGATATTCGCATCACACCGATCGAGCACCAGGGTGAAGCAGGGAAGATAGGTGCTTCGGTCGAGGTTCCATTTCTCCGAATAAATCCATGGAATGTGATTCCAAAAGCACAGCGGGGAAGCTAAAATACGCCACCAGCGCGGATCGTCCCTCGGCCAGGCGATTCGATCGAGTGCCATGCGCAATATGTCCACCGCGCCGGCACTCGCTGCCGGATCGAGAATCTCTTCGGCCACCGTTCTGCCCTCCGGTACAGTGCCTTTTGGCAGTGCACCAGTATCCTCCTGGCGGAACATCGACGCCGCCAGTTCGGTGTCGCGGAGATAGCCGGGCGTCATGGCGTTCGGCACACCGCCGTACCGCGCCAGTAGTTCGATCATCGCCACATCCTTCTGCCGGTAGGCGTTCCACACGCACGCCCACGCATTCGCGTCTGCGCCGTGCGCCAACAGCATCGCCGCCATAGCGAGTTTGCCCGACTGCGTGCACTCCTGCAGCGGGTGTCCCCAGGAATGCACAATTTCGTCCGCACCAGCTTCGCGCCTGGTCTCGTCCGGATCGAAGCCCCACTCTAAGAGCAGCTCTAGCATTTCCGGCCGGTCGTGCTTCACAGCGAGCGTCAGCAGACCGTCGCCGGTTAAAGGATCACGCAGGGCTCCCTTGTCATGGCGTTCGCTAATCCATGCCGCGTCGCCGCGCACCACTGCGGCAGCCGCTGGTTCCATCGCGGGCTCTGGCGCTCCGTGGGCGTGCTCCGGCTGGGGCTTCTCACGCTTCAATTCCTGTTCGCGGATGAGGTCGACAATTTCGTCGTAACCGCGTTCCGCGGCCATGACCACGGCTTGGGTATCCTTCCGGTACGGCCAGATTCCGCTGCGCGCGTCCGCGCCGCGCTCCATCAGCAACCGCACCATCACGGCATCGCGCCGCTGCACCGCGATGTGGAGCGGCAGCCGTTCGGGATAGCCAGCCCGGTCGCGATTCACAAGCTCGGGCCGCCGCTGCAGCAGGTTGCGAACGGCATCCGCGTCCCCTCGCTCCACGGCATCGTGAAGCCGGCCGATCGTCACACCATCTACACGCGCTTTGAGTTTCGGCCAACTGTCGAACCCATAGGCGCGTGCCAAGATAAGCTGCGCGTCATGCAACGCAAACGTGTCTAAAGGGGCATCGGGGTAATATTGCCGCACTTCGGCCACGGCGCTGGATTCTTTCGCCGCGAAGCCCGCGAGCAGTTCCTTCGCCTGCCGCTTGAGTTGATCAAGGTCGGGCCGCTCGGGAAGATGCCGGGCGGGTAGATTGGCGTTCACAATGAGCTCCTTTCGTGCGCCCGGTGTCCGCTCCCTCGGGCAGAAAAGAGTTCACTGAAAACAAGAGAAGTATTCGTCGAGATTCAGGGGGACTCAGTCCTTCCCGCGGACACGGTGGCGTCCTGAACGCCGGAGTCAGGTTACCACACTCGGCCCTGCCTTAATGCTGAGCCGTCCCCATGCTTGCCACGTTCGGTCATGAGATGTTGCACTCGTCCCAACTTCGCCGTAGAACGCCCGACCGGTTGATGCGGGCCAGCCCATGCGAGCCGGGAGTCCACGATTCCGCTAGTTTCGACGATTCAAAACAGCGGGCCAGAAGATTCATCGCAAGTCTGGCGCAGCGTTGCTACCCAAACAATATGCGACACCGGTGTCACCATTACCACTCATATAATGGGCAAGGTCGATGAAGATTCGTGACGTCATTAAACGCATCGAAACGGACGGCTGGTATATGGTTCGCCAAGCTGGGAGTCATCGGTAATACAAACATCCAACGAAGCCAGGAAAGGTCACTGTTGCGGGGCATCCCTCAACGGATCTGCCGCCCAAGACGCTCAAGAGCATCCTGAGGCAAGCGGGCTTGGAAAACTAAAGGGCTGGCGTTGGTGTTGTAATAACAGTTAATGGAGTATCTCGTCATCTACGAAAAGGGGCCTACTTCCTGGGGTGCTTATGTACCCGATTTGCCAGGGTGTGTCGCAGCCGGGGAAACGCAAGAGGAAGTCCGCGAGCTCATTGAAGGTGCGATCAATCTTCACCTTCGTGGAATGCGTGAGGACGGTGAGCCCATCCCGGAACCTACGGCTGTTGCGGCTGGCTTCGTGGATGCTTCCAGGCGACCTGGACGAGCCGGGTGAAGGCAGCGCATGGCGCTGCCCCACATGAAACTCCAGGACCTAGCGGAGCCAAGTGAACATCCGCAACACGCTCCCGCCATAGCGATGCGCCGTTAGAAATGCAGCTTCAGCGCAAACTGGATTTCTCTCTGCGGCAGCACCGTCGAAGTGATTACGCCAGTGGCTCCGGGACCGTCGGTGATATAGTTGTCGGGCTGTGCGAAAACCGCGTGGTTAAAGGCGTTGAAGAACTCCGCGCGAAACTCCAGGGCCTGACGGTCCGTGATAGCAAACATCTTGCGGAGCGCGAAGTCGCCCGACACCCCGCCTGGACCGATAAGAACATTCTTCCCCGCGTTTCCGAAGGCGTAAGTGGTGGGTAATGGAAAACAGCTTGCATCAAACCAGTTGTTGATGGACCGTTGTCCGGAAGGGAAATTGCCATTGCAGGTGCGGTCCGTCCGGAGCAAGCCGATCGAGCCCGTGTTCGAAGGGTCATAGCCCATGGCGGGTGAAAAATAGAAGCCGCTATGCACGGTGAAGATTCCCCCCAGGTGCCATCCACCCAGGATCAGGTCCTCAGCGCGGCTGGAGTTGAGGTAGCGCTGGCCTTTTCCCACCGGCAACTGATAGTCGAAGCTGGAAACCCAGCGGAATTTCTGATCGAAGTCCGATGGGCCCCGTTCGGACGCCACGTTATAAGAGTTCTGCGGCCAAGGTCCGTTGCAACAGATCTCAGGCTGGTCGTTCATCGACTTGCTGTAGGTAAAGGCGCTTAGGAACATCAATCCGTGGGAGAGCCGCTTCTCGGCTTTGATCTCTAGCGCTGAGTAATTGGAGTTCCCGCGGTCCACAATGTCGGTGAAGGGTCCGTACTGTGGATAGGGCCGGCGCGATTGAATGTCGCCTGGGCCGGGCACCGGATCCTGGTTGGGATCGAGCAGCGTCTGCAAGTGAGTGGACTTCGAACCAACGTAAGCGACTTCGAACAAAATTTGCGCGGGAAGCTGCTGCTGGATGTTAAAATTCCACTCATCCAGAACCGGCGCGTGCAGATGTGAGCCAACGCCGGAACCTGAAACCGTCACACCCGCGTCGATTGCCTGGCTTGGATTCAGCGACGGAAATCCTTTCGAGACCGTTAGAATTGGTGTAACGCCGTCACTGATGAAAGTGGGCTGGTAGAAAAACGGCAGGTTGTAGGCAAGCTGCAGCGGATCGCCCGTGCGGATCTCCTGATAGCTGAAGAAGCGCCCGTAACCCGAACGGATGACGGTGTTCTTGAAGGGATTCCAGGCGAAGCCGACACGCGGGGCGAAGTCGTTTTTGTCAGCGTTTACCAAGCCCGCGGATGCGCCGTTCTGCCCGGCTACAATTAACTGTCCGGTCGCGAAATCGAAGTTGCTTTGCTGATTGTGCGCCTCGGTGATGGGCGTGGTGTAGTCGTAGCGAACGCCCAGGTTCAAGGTCAGGGTGCGGGAGACCTGGTAATCGTCCTGAATGAAGCCTCCATAGGTTTGCTGTCGGTTTCCAAAATACGTCAGAGTGGATATCGTGGAACTGGTGGGAAGACCCAGCAGCATGTCGGCCAGCCCGTTGCCGCTGCCGTCTCCCGACGTTGGCGAATCGGAAGTGAACTCTCCGGTGAATCCAAAAGCGCCACGTGGTTGGCCGATCTGGAACAGATTGAATTGGCTCCATCGCAACTGCGGCCCCATTTTCAGGGAGTGCTTCCCGTGGACGATGCTGAGCGTGTCGCCGTATTGGAATTCCTGGCTGGTGCTGGTGGTGGGCGTGTAGCCCGGCTCGCCCAGCGTGTGGTAGGCATTGGGCTGGAATAGCGTCAAGCCATTCACGGTGGCATTATTCGGAACGCCGGGAACTGCCAGGCCGGCCCCTGGATACTTTTGTCCATAGGCCGGAGTGTTGTCGACGTAGTGTGCCCGGTTGAATCCGATACGCAGCTCGTTGACCATGGTTGGACTGATGGCGAACGTATATCCGATCGCGGCGCCACGAGTATCTTCGATGTAGTTGCCGGTGCTGTAGCTGCCACCGTCCGCTAAGCCGGGTAGTGGGGGCTGCTGAAAACGATTTATCTGGCTCCAGGAGAACCGGGCGAAGACCTGCTGACGGTCGGTGATGTTGTGATCCATGCGGCCATCGCCCTGGTCGATCTGTTCGTTACCCGCAGCATTCACGATGTAATTGTTGGCCATGGCGCCAGACACATTCGGAGCCGGATACAGCTGCGCCACGGCGGAACTGATGGGGTCCAGCCGCGACCCTGGAATGATGTTTCCAGCAAAGGGTGTCCGAACCACGTTGCCGTTGACCATGGTGGTGCTCTGTGGGTCGAAGATCTGTCCGGCGGGTGTGCCTGTCAAAAGTGCACTGAAATTACCGCCGATCTCGGCCGGGGTCGGAACCGTGGAAATGTCGGTCTTGGCTGTTCCTATGCGCGTTCCCTGATAATCCGCGAAGAAAAACGTCTTGTTTCTCTTGATAGGACCTCCCACTGTACCGCCGAACTGGTTCTGCCGGAAAGGCGCTTTGGGCTGATCCGCCGGCTCGAAGAACCCGCGCGCGTCCAGCGCCGAATTCCGCAGGAACTCGAACGCTGTTCCGTGAAACGCGTTGGTCCCGGACTTGATGGTTGCGTTGATCACCGCGCCTCCGCTGCGCCCAAACTCCGCCGAGTAGCCGCTGGTCTGAACCTTAAACTCCTGGATTGCATCCACGTTGGTCGACAGGATGTTGCCTGCGTTGTCGTTGGAGTTGTTGTCGATGCCGTCCAGCATGAAGTTGTTGAGGTTTCCGCGCGTGCCATTCACCGCGAATGCACCGCCGGCGTTGCCGTTAGTAGCGCTGGTGGCGCCGTTGATGCCTCCGCCGTTTTCAGTGATCTTGACCACGCCAGTAGTCAGAGTGGCCAACTGGGTGTAATCGCGGCCGTTCAACGGCATATCCGTGATCTGCTGGCTGGCAACCACGTCCCCAAGTGAGGAGGATTCCGTCTGTATCACCGGAACGGATTCTTGCACGTTCACAGCATCGCTCACCGCGCCTACCTGCATGGTAAAGTCCACACGCAGCCGGTCCTGCACCTGCAGCACGATGCCGGAGTGCGTCTCGGTCTTAAAACCGGGCGCTTCTACAGCAACTGTGTAGTTTCCGATCCGAAGCGGCGTCACCACATAGTTGCCCGTGGAATCCGTTCGCGTCACGGTCTTCGTGCCGGTGTCAGTGTCGGTGACCGTTATCGTCCCGCCGACGATCACGGCGCCGCTCGAGTCACGCACGGTCCCGACAATTGTCGCGGTGTCGGCCTGACCATAAGCTAACGCGCTGCAAAGCAACGCTAAGACGATCAAATAAATTGTAGAGTGATTGCAGTTTCTCACGGTATGCCCTGAGCTCCTCGTCCGTAGGTTTGAGACTTTCTCTTACTTACTACGTTTTGCCAATGGTACAAGAAAACGAAAGTCTTGTCAATCCAAGTTACACTCACTCGCAAGCAATAGAAAGTAATCGCAACCAACCCTTCCATTCCGCTAGAATGGAACCACGATGATCCAGCGATATCTGTTTCTGATCGGCTCGATGGTGGTGGCGGCGAATCTCGACTTCGCTCAGGAAGCCGTACGCGTGGAAGGCAAAAACATACGCATCGAGTTCGACCGTGAGATGCATAGCCGCGTGGTGGCCAATTTCGGTGGCGGCGAAAAGGTAATCGGCGACTTCAGTCCGTCCGAATACATTCGCGTAGCGGGCGCTGACGTGACGGACTTCGCTAACCCGCGCAGCCAACGGAAACCGTTCCATGACAAGCTGGGTTCCGGCTTCCAGACGGTGATCACGGGAACGGCGCCAGCGCTGAAGAAAACCGTGACCATCACGGTTTACGACGAATTCCCACGGATGGTTTTCTTCGATGTGGGGTACGCCAATACGGGAACGGCCGATTTGAAAGTAAGCAGCTGGACCAATCAGCATTACGCGATCGCTGCGGGCGGCTCGGCGGGGCAACCCGCATTTTGGTCATACCAGAGCGGATCGTACGAGAAGCGGCCGGATTGGGTGCTGCCGTTGAAGCCTGGTTTCAAGCAAGAGAATTACATGGGCATGAACCAGCCCGACTACGGTGGCGGCACGCCGGTTGCGGATGTGTGGCGTCGCGATGTGGGCATCGCTGTCGGCCACTTGGAAATGGCGCCGAAGCTGGTTTCGACACCGGTGACGATGCCGGATGCTGGCAGGGCGACGGTGGCCGTGGAATTCAAACATGATCGCGTGTTGAAGCCAGGCGAAACGCTCCACACCTTCCGCACTTTTGTTGCGGTTCACCAGGGCGACTATTTTCAGGCTTTGCGCGATTACCGCGATGTGATGATCGCGCAAGGCGTGCGCTTCAACGCAGCGCCTGACAGCGCATTTGAGCCTATCTGGTGCGCGTGGGGCTTTGGAAGGAAGATGAAGCCGAGCCAACTAATTGGCGCGCTGCCCATCGTCAAGAAGCTCGGGTTCACCTGGGTCACTCTCGATGACGGCTGGCAGACGGCCCAGGGCGATTGGTTCCTGAATCCCAGCAAGTATCCAAAGGGCGATGCCGACATGCGCGCTTTGGTGGACAAGATCCATGCGGAGGGATTCAAAGCTCAACTGTGGTGGGCTCCGTTAGCCGCCGATCCCGGCACGGAGCTGCTGAATAAGCATCCGGAAATGCTCTTGCTCAACGCAGACGGAAGCAAGCAGAAGATTTCCTATTGGAACTCCTTTTATCTTTGCCCGGCGGATCCGGCAGTGGTGGAATATCACAAAGCGATTGTCGTGAAAGCGATGCGGGACTGGGGGTTTGACGGCTTGAAGCTGGATGGCCAGCACATGAACGGCGCACCGCCCTGCTACAATCCGGCCCACAAGCACGCAAGACCGGAAGAATCGGTGGAGGCGATGCCCAAATTCTTCCAAGCCATCTACGAGACGGCGCAACAGATTAAGCCGGAAGCCCTGGTGGAATTCTGCCCTTGCGGCACGGGCTACAGCTTCTTCACGCTGCCGTTCATGAACATGACTGTGGCTTCCGATCCCGAATCGGCCTGGCAGGTACGGTTGAAAGGCAAGACTCTGAAAGCGCTGGAGGGGGATTCCATGGCGTATTTCGGCGATCACGTGGATATGGTCAAGGACGATTTTGCGTCCACCGTCGGTGTGGGCGGCGTGGTGGGGACGAACTTTCGGTGGCCAGTGGGAGCGGGAGCGTTTCAGGAAGGAAAAGACTTGTCGCCGACGCGCGAGCAGCTCTTCGCAAAATGGATTGGAATTTATAAAGAG
>DASYNU010000070.1:0-3064 GCA_036008345.1 Bryobacteraceae bacterium | reverse complement strand
GGCGCAGCTGGTGAGTCCAGGTTTGGGGGATTGGCCGGCCGGGATGGATGCTACAGCGCGGCGTGTTTGGGCGGCCGGCATCCAGTACCTGGCGCCATCGGGAAGCCGGACGTTGTATTGAGTACCGTCAATGGCTACGAGCTCGCTCTTGGTCCACTCGCCGAAGAGGAAGATTTCCAGCGTATCGCCCGGTTTGAGAGGGGCCTTCAGGGAGGCTTGCGAATGACAATTCTGGAGTGAGAGCAGGAGCGCTTTACGCGTAGAGTGGGAGCGCCGCGCGGGATCGGCGCCGTCGTAATATTGCACATCGCAAATGGCGTCGGGGTCTGTCGAGGCGCAGCTCAGGATCTTGATTCTTGGAGAGCTGGGGCCGCAGTCGTACACCACGTTCAATTGCAGAGGTGGCCCGGCCATCAGCATGGCAGCGCTTACCAGCAGCCGATTTAGAAGAGATCGCACTCGCTAACACATGCGTGTGGGGCTGCGAGTTGCGTGAAAAAAGTCCTGTAATGGCTTTACGGTACCCGGAGTGCGGGAGATAGAGCCGCCTATGCCGCCAGTTCCGTGTTCGGTGGTAGCGCTCTTAAGAAACTCGACCAAAACAGAGCCCGGCGCGGGCCAGTTCCTGGACCGTCTGGCGCTGCGCGCCGCATCCTTTGCGCTTCTAGGGAACTCGCGCAAAACGGAGTGCGGCGCGGGCCAGTTCCTGGACCGTTGGCGGTGCGCGCCGCACCCTTTGCGCTTCCTCCCGGTCGCGGTTCAGTACTGCAGTGTAGAGGGTCCGACCGGTAAAATGGTAGATACATGTCTGCCGCCGTCCCCCTGAATGAAATAACGGATCTGCGCGATCCTGCCCTTTACCTTAACCGCGAGTTGAGCCACCTGGAATTCCAGCGGCGGGTATTGGAAGAAGCGCGCGATGCCCGCAATCCGCTGCTCGAGCGGGTGAAGTTCCTCTCGATTTTGGGATCGAACATCGACGAGTTTTTTATGGTCCGCGTGGCCGGGTTAATGCAGCAGATCGAGAACAAAGTGCAGGAACCGGGCATAGACGGCAGGTTACCGGCGGAGACCTTAGGAGCGATCCGCGTTGAAGTGGGCCTGCTGATGAAGGAGGCGTACGATTTTTATCGCGGAGAGCTGGTACCCGAACTGGCGGCCGCACATATTCAGCTGCTGGATCTGGCTGAGTTGGAGCCCCAGCAGCGCGGCATCCTGGACACTCTATTTTTGGACAAGATTTTCCCGGTCCTCACGCCTCTCGCCTTTGATCCGGGCCGTCCGTTCCCGCATATCTCAAATCTTAGTTTCAACCTGGCGGTGGTGGTTCGCGATCCGAGCGGGCCGGAGCACTTCGCGCGGGTGAAGATTCCGGATTCGCTGCCGCAATTCTTGCCGGTGAGTCTGGCGTGCGAAAATGCGCCGGGACGTTGCTCATTTGTTCCGGTGGAGCAACTGGTGATGGCTAATTTGCAGCACCTTTTTCCGGGGATGGAGATTGTCCGGGCGCATACTTTCCGCGTAACGCGCGATGCAGATGTCGCGATCAAGGAACTGGAAACGGACGATCTGCTGGAGAGTATAGAGGAGGCGGTGTGGCAGCGGCGCTTCCGCGATGCCGTGCGCCTTCAGGTGGACGCCGGCATGCCGGATTCGATGGTGGAGATCCTGGTGAGTAACATCGAAGTGGAAGCCTCCAGCGTTTACCGCGTGGATGGTCCGCTGGATCTCAGCCGGCTGCGGCATCTGGCGGCGCTGGATCGGCCGGATCTGAAAGACAAGCCCTTCTTGCCCGTTACCCCACCCGGATTTGGCGCCAAGGAGGACGATATTTTCGGACTGATCCGCCAGGAGGATCAGCTCTTGCACCATCCTTATGATTCGTTCCAGCCGGTGATCGAATTTCTACGCAAGGCCGCCAAGGATCCGGATGTAGTGGCCATCAAGATGACGTTGTACCGGTTGGGCCGCAACTCGCCGATTGTGGAAGCGTTATTGGAAGCGGTGGAGAACGGGAAGCAGGTAGCAGTACTGGTGGAATTGAAAGCGCGCTTCGATGAGGAGAGCAACATCGAATGGGCCCGCGCGTTGGAGCGAGAGGGCGTGCATGTGGTCTACGGATTGCTGGGCTTGAAGGTGCATTCGAAAGTGGCGCTGGTACTGCGCCGGGAAGGCGACGTGATCCGCCGGTATTGTCACCTGGCCACGGGCAATTACAATCCGTTCACCGCGAAGCTTTACACCGATCTGGGATTTCTCACGTGCGACGATCGAATCGGCGCGGACGCCACCGATCTGTTCAATTATCTGACCGGCTATTCGCACAAGAAAAGTTTCCGGAAGCTGCTGGTGGCGCCGCTGAATCTACGGCAGCGTCTGGAGGAGTTAATCCAGCGCGAAATCGAGGTGCAGCGCAATGGCGGGCAGGGCCGGATAATTTTCAAAACCAACGCGATAGAGGATGGTCCGATGATTCGGCTGCTCTACCAGGCCTCGCAGGCGGGAGTGGCTATCGATATGATTGTGCGAGGCGCGTGCTGCCTGCGTCCGAACGTTCCCGGGGTGAGCGATAACATTCACGTATCGAGTATTGTGGGCCGGTTTTTGGAACACAGCCGCATCTATTATTTCGGGAACAACGGGGCGGAGGAGTGCTACTTAGGCAGTGCGGATCTGATGCCGCGCAATCTCAATCGCCGCGTGGAGGTGATATTTCCAGTAGAGCGTCCGCAATTGGTGCAGCGTTTGAAGGACGAGATCCTGCATGCGTATCTGCACGACAACCGGAACGCCCGGCGCATGCATAAGGATGGTACATACAAGCATAAATCCCATAATGGCGGGCACGACAGCCAAACGTGGTTTTTGAGCCAGAGGGCGGCGAGGTAAAAAGGCACCGGCTCCCTGAGAAGCTGTGAAAAACTCGGCAACGGCACCGACTCCGTTGAAAATCCCGCTCGGTTGAAAATCATGCGTGGGCTGGTTGGATTGGTGTGAGACTGACTTGGTAACCGAGTCGGCGGAGAGCCCGGGCCAGCTTCTGGGCACGACGAAGCTTGGCTTG
>DASYNU010000069.1:0-15444 GCA_036008345.1 Bryobacteraceae bacterium | reverse complement strand
CAGGCCAAGATTATCAACGATCCGGTGATTTCAGAATACGTGAATCGGGTGGGCCAGAACCTGGTGCGAAACTCCGACGCCAAGGTGCCTTTCACCATTAAGGTGATTGACAGCGAAGAAGTGAACGCATTCGCGCTGCCGGGCGGCTTCTTCTTCGTGAATTCCGGCTTAATTCTGAAGGCGGATAGCGAAGCGGAACTGGCCGGAGTGATGGCGCATGAGATCGCGCATGTGGCGGCCCGCCACGGAACGCGCCAGGCCACTCGAGGCGAGATCGCGAATTTGGCAACCATTCCGCTCATCATCTTGACCTACGGTTCTTGGACCGGTTACGGCATTTATCAAGCCGCCAGCATTCTGGTTCCTATCGGGTTCCTGAAGTTCTCGCGCGGCTTCGAAGCCGAAGCCGACATGCTGGGTCTGGAATACATGTACAAAGCGGGATACGATCCGACTGCGTTTGTGGATTTCTTCGAGAAGATCGAGACCTTGGAAAAACGCAAGCCGGGGACCATGGCCAAGGTTTTCGCTACGCATCCCCCGACCGACGATCGTATCAAGGCCGCGCAAAAGAACATTCAGGAAATCCTGGTGTCGAAGCCCGAGTATGTGATCACCACGTCCGAGTTCAACGACGTGAAGAACCGCATGCTGGCCATGCACAATCGGCGCAAAATCGATACTGCCGATCCCAACAAGCCGTCCTTGCGCAGGACTGCCGGCTCAACCAACGCTCCTATCGACGCGGATGAAGACGGCAAGACGCCGAAAGCGGACGAAGATGAGAGGCCGACGCTGAAGAAGAGGCCGTCGAACTAAGAGAATTCAAGAATTCATGAATTCACGAAGTCGAGGAAGCAGGTAGTTGCGCGTCTTTCTTGATTTCAGCAGATCAGGCACAACCATTCCTCACGCTTTCGCGACTCTCGCGCTTGGAAACCCGATGGAACATCCCACTCTGGGAAGCCTGTGAGGATTAGGGTGGAATCCGGCTTCCGGATGCGCGCGAATTCGGCGGCGAGTTGCTCGATAGTGGCGGAGTCGATGTTAGCAATCACGACGTCTGCCCATACGGATCGAATTGCGTCAGCCGAACCCACAAAGAGCGGAGTATTCGAGCGTTCGCTCGCGATTGCGACGGCTTCCGGATCAATATCGCAGCCAATCACCCTGCCCGCTCCAAGCAGTGCCGCGGCAGTAGCCAGGATGCCTGAGCCGGTGCCTACGTCCGCTACGCGGTCTCCCGGGCGCACGTATTGTTCAATGGCCTCGAGCGCGAGCTGGGTGGCAGGGTGACGTCCGGTGCCGCAGGCCATCCCTGGATAAATCGGGAGCCGCAAGCGGCCTGGTGGAGTTTCCAGGTGATGGCACCAAGGTGGGGTTAGAAAGAAGCGCTTACCGGCCAGAATGGGAGGCCATGCGTCGCGAGTCGCTTGCGCCCAATCGATGGGCTTTTCCTCGCGCAGTTCGGGAGCGTCGGAGGCGAAGCGGTGGAGCAGATTTAAGTCGTCAAAGAACGCACGGATTCCGCCTTCCTCTTCGACAATCCCGGTGGTGCCGCACTCAAACAGCTCGGCTATCAGGAACTCCTCGCGGTCAGGGGATGGCCGGAAGAAAAGAGAGAACATCTACTTAGTAGGGTAAGCCCCTGGGTAAGCCTCCGGCTTGTCCTAGGCTAACGCTACTTCGAGGAGGCGGCCACCTCGCCCGTTTCTTTGGGCTCCTGCACCGTCACGTACAAAGGTTGTTCCAGAAGATAGGCCTGCTTGCCTGCCGTCTTGATCACCAGTTGCAATTTGCCGGGCTTGACGGAAGGGGGAATGCGGAATTCGATTACATCGTCTGACTGGCTCAAGACTTTGACCATCATGTCGAGCGTATGGTCGGAGAGATAGATTCCCTCCACTTTGTCACGCCCGAGGCCAACGCCGTGCGCGCGAAGAACGGTTCCTACCTTCCCGCTGTCGGGGGCAACGCTGTTCATTTGGGGCGCCTGCGCCGGCAAGCTTGCAGCCAGCCCCATAAGAAGTAGCGAAACAACAATCCATGTTCGCATGTTGATTACCTTCCGTACCTAGGACTTTAAGCTGAGAGCGAATCGAGCGCAATGGGACAGAAGGCTCAAATCGATTAGGGAAAACGGCGTAGACCAAACACCAGGGATTCACTTAGGATTCGTAAGGGCGACTCCTAAATCCAACACCTAAATCCAACACCTAAATCCAACCCTAGCCCTAGCGCTCGGCGCTAAGATGTAGACCCTTGTGGATCGCGTACAGAGCGAGTTCCAGCCGGTCGGATACACCCAGTTTGTCGAAAATGTTGTGCAGATGATTCTTCACGGTCTGCTCACTGATGAACATCTTCTCGGCCATTTCTTTGTTCTTGTAGCCCTGGGCGACCAGTTGCACGATTTCCCGTTCGCGCTGGCTCAAAGGCGACCGCTCGCGGGATTTCCCGGATCCAGAGCCGCCAATCTCGCCTGGCACAGCGAACTGCCGCATCACGGCCGCGGTGGTGTTTGAATCCAGCCAGATTTCGCCGCCATGCACTTTGCGAATGCTTTTTACGATCAACTCCGGCGCTGTTTGCTTCAGCACGATGCCGGAACAGCCGAGCTTCATGGCCTGCACGAATTCGTTCTTGTCTTCGGACGCGGTAAGAACTATTACGCGGGTGCGCTTGTTGGTTTGTTGGAGTGCCTGCAAGGCACTGAGCCCGTCCAGGTTGGGCATGCGAAGATCGAGCAGGAGAACATCGGGGTCCAGTTCCTGGACCTTGTCCAGAACCTCGCAGCCATCCGAGGCTTCGCCCACCACTTGAACGTCCTCTTCCAGGCTGAGCAGCTTATTGAGGCCATCCCGCACGATGGGGTGATCGTCGGCAATCAAAACACGGATCACACCCTTTCTGGCCTCCAAGAGATTTGGACGTACTTCCTTATTTTCGATTGTCGCAAAACTTTCGCTCATGTCTAGCCTATCGTCCACCCGCACTTCGATTCTACAGGGGTACTGGTACGGGATCAATTTCAGGTAATGCTTAAACCAGGGGGGGAAAGTACCTAGACGCTGATACCAACCCTGGGTTACGTAGATGGTTACGTAGATGACGCCCAAGCTCCAGATCGGTATCTGTGCCCACTTTGGAACGGCATTCGGTTGCCGCTGGGCAGATTGTTGCCGGGCCAAATTGCACTAATCGGCTGAGAAGTATGCTGATTGAGGTGTGATTGAAGTTTGGCGGTAGGGTTGCAGAGATGGGTTGCGTGGTGGATAGTATCACGGATCAAATTGAGCACTACATGGATTTGCTGAGTGCTCGACAGAAGCTGGTAGCCTCCAACATCGCCAACGCGGATACGCCGGGGTATAAGACCAAAGATATCGATTTTCAGTTCGAGTTCGTGAGCCAGATCAAGAATGGGCCCCCAAACGTGGTGGAAACGCCCGGTTTGGTGGTGCAGAACGACGGCAACAACGTAAACATGGATCGGGAAGCGCGCTTGCTTTCGGAGAACGATCTGCGGTTCAACCTGGCCGCTGCCTTGATGAAGACCCAAATGAAGCTAATGACGGACGCGATCCAGGAGAAGTCAGGATGAGCCTATTTTCGGTACTTTCGGTGAGCGCTTCCGGCATGGCAGCCGAGCGGACGCGGGCCGAACTGTTGGTGGAAAATCTCGCTAACTCGGAAACCACTAGGACACCCGAGGGGGGGCCGTACCGGCGTAAAGAGGCGGTGTTTACCAGCGCGCCCCAGAGTTCCCCATTTTCGGCGGTCTTTCAGACCGAGATCGGTTCTGGCGTAAACGGAGTGGAGGTTTCCGACGTGTTGGTAGACACCCGTGATCCGGATAAACGTTACATGCCGGGCCACCCCGACGCGGACAAAGACGGTTATGTGGCGTATCCGCGGGCCAACCCGGCTGAAGACATGGTGAACCTGATGGGCGCCTCGCGCAATTTCCAAGCCAACGTCGCGGCCATGACCGCTATCAAAGACATGATTTTGCAATCCATCAACCTGATGAAATGACGGCTATGTCGCTTCCAATCAGAGCCACTAGCGCAGCTGCCATCCCTGCGATACCGCCCATCGGCGCCGGCCAGCGGAGTACGGCGGGGAGCTTCCAGTCGGCTCTTACCGATGCAATCGGACGGGTAGAGCAGTTCCAACAGAACTCCCAGAATGCGATCGGCAAATATCTTTCAGGCGAAGACGAAGAAGTCCACAAGGTCGCCCTCGCCACCGAGGATGCCGAAACCAGCTTCGATCTGTTCCTGGCAGTACGGAACAAAGTAATAGCGGCGTATCAGGAAGTCATGAAAATGCAAATGTAAGTGGCTAGTCCAAAGAGCCGATGAAACGCCTGCTCGAAACCCTGACGTGGAGACAAAGCCTCTCGATCCTGATTATTGCGGGAGCCGTGGTGGCTGGTCTGGTCACGTTCTCGCACTGGAATCAGGAGCGGGATTTCCGGCCGCTGTACAGCGCGCTGGCCCCTGAAGATGCGGCCGCTGTGCTGGCGAAGGTCCGGGAGGCGGGGTCGGAATTCCGCTTGTCTGATAACGGAACAGTGGTGCTGGTTCCCTCCGGGAAAGTGGCTGAACTGCGCCTTCAGTTGGCGGCCGCGGGTATCCCGAAGAGCGGGCGAATCGGCTTTGAACTGTTCGATAAGACCAACTTCGGCGCCAGCGACTTTGCCGAGCAGGTGAACTATCATCGGGCGCTGGAGGGCGAATTGGAGCGTTCGGTGATGTCGCTCGCCGAAGTGGAGCAGGCCCGCGTCCATATTACTTTTCCCAAGGAGTCTATTTTCCTGGAATCGCACCAGCCGGCCAAAGCCAGCGTTCTGATAAAACTAAGGGCCGGATCCCAGCTATCGGCGCAGAATGTGGCGTCGATATGCCAATTGACGGCCAGCGCTGTCGAAGGCCTGGTCCCGGAGGCGGTGTCGGTGGTGGACATGCGCGGGAATTTGCTGAACAAGGCGCGTAAAGCGTTGTCTCCGGACGATCCGGAACCATCCGAGGGCGCCATCGACTACCGCCAGAAGATTGAACGAGATTTGCTGGCCAAAATCAACACTACCCTAGAGCCGCTGTTGGGCGCCGACAAATTTCGAGCTACCGCATCGGTGGAATGCGATTTTACGAGCGCCGATCAGAGCGAAGAATCGTACGATCCGAGCAAGTCCGTGATGGTGACTTCGCAGAAGACCGAAGATATCAGCGGCGGGACTACCTCGGCCGGAGTGCCGGGAACCGCCTCGAACCTGCCGAGGCCTACCTCGCGTCCGGGGGGTGGTTCGAACGGCGTCTCCAGGCGTACAGAGAACATCACTTATCAATCCAGCCACACGGTCCGTCATGTACGCCTGCCGCAGGGCAGTGTAAAACGAATGTCGGTGTCGCTGCTGGTGGACTCCGACGTCCGGACGGAGGGCAACGGAGGGAAGGCCAAGCGGATTGTACAGGCTCCTTCGGCCGAAAAGCTGAAAACCATTCATGACCTGGTGGCGGGTGTGATTGGATTCTCAGCCGAGCGGGGGGACCAATTGATCGTGGAGACCATGCCGTTTGAGGCCACGTTGAATCCCGAGCCTGTGGTTACCGTTTCTAAGCCCGTGCCGCCACCGCCGCCCTGGTACGAGCAAGCCCTGAAGAACAAGTTCGTCGTGATTGGAGCGGGAGTTGGTGTGGCGGTTTTGCTGACGTTGCTGGTGGTAGTCTTCAAGCTCCTGCGGCGCAGCCCAGGATCGGTCGAGATGGCCCCACAACTGGCGGCAGCAGCAACGGCTGAAAATCTGAACACGCGCATTGAGAAGCAACTGGCCGAACAAGCCGCGGTGCGCCAAAAACAGGAAATGGATGCACTGAATGCGTTGAAGCTTCCGCCGGTCACCAAGAAAGCTGAGGTGTTAACCAAGCACATCGTAGAGCAAGCCAAGAAGGATTCGAGCTCGATGGCCCACGTCTTAAGATCCTGGATGAGCGATCCAAAGCGCTAACGCCGTGATTCAAAACGTAGAAGCCGTTCAGCAAGTTTCCGGGATTCGCAAATGCGCGATCCTGATGGTTATCCTTGGGGATCAAGCCAGCGGCGAAATTCTGCGGCAGTTGGATGAGGAAGAGGTGCAACTTATCGGGCACGAGGTTGCCCGCATCACCAACATCAGCAACGAACAAGCCGAGGCCACTCTGGAGGAGTTCTACCAGATGTCCGTGGCACGCGATTTCGTGCTGAAGGGCGGGGTAGATTTCGCCAAGAAGATGCTGATCACCGCCTTCGGACCGGAACATGCCAGGAAAATGATGGACCGGTTGATGAAAACGCTGGGATCGGAGACGGCTAGCTTTGACACACTGCAAAAAGCCGACCCGCAACAGCTCGCCAAGTTTATTCACAACGAGCACCCCCAGACCATTGCCTTAATCCTGTCGCATTTGAACGCGTCGCAAGCCGCGGGACTACTGATCTCCCTGCCGGCGGAACTACGCGCCGATGTCGCGTTGCGTATGGCTAACCTGGACCAGATCTCGCCGGACATTATCTCGAAGATTGCGGCCATCATCGGCAAGAAGCTGAAAGATCTGGGCGAGCTGAGCCGCGAATCGTATGGGGGCGTGCGCGCGGTATCGGAAATGTTCAACCGTTTGGATTCGGGCACCAGCAAAGAAATTCTGGAAGGGATCGAGCAAAACGATCCCAATCTGGTGGAGACCATACGTCATTTGATGTTCGTGTTTGAAGATCTGCTGCTGCTGGGCGCGGAGTCTATCAAAGAAGTTCTGGGCAAGATCGATCGCAAGATCCTGACGGTGGCATTGAAGGGGACTAGCGATCAGTTGAGAGCCCACTTTCTGGATGGGATGTCGCAACGCGGAGCCGAAATGTTGAAGGAAGACATGGACGCTCTGGGGCCGGTGAAGATCAAAGAAGTAGAGGCGGCCCAGCAACAGATTATTGCGGTGGTACGGCAACTGGAGGCGGAGGGAGTGATCAGCCTGAAAGGCACCGTGGGCGAGCAGTATGTCGTCTAAGCTGCATCGCGGCGAAGTCCCGACGGTGCCGATCGCCTGGCGCCGCGTCGGCTCGAATGAAGAACACCCGGTGAAGCACGAGCCAGCGGGCGCGTATGTCCCGCCTCAGGCTTCCGAAGGCGCCCGAAACCGGCGGAGCGGGGATGATGTGGAGCAGAAAGTAATGGCCGCCCATCAGCAGGGTGTTCAGGAAGGCCAGGCGTCGGCGCGGCAGGAGCTGGGCGCGCAGTTGGAATCCATGCACGTCCGGATGGCGCGCGCGATAGAAGAGATGTCCGGGATGCGGCAACGTTTTCGGCAGGAAGCGGAAGAAGACGTAGTAAAGCTGGCGCTGGCGATAGCGCGGCGGATCCTGCACCGGGAACTGACGGTGGCTCCGGAAGCTCTGTTGGGGCTGGTGAAGGCGGCGCTCGAAAAAATCGAGGCGCGCGAAGTGCATACGGTCCGGATCCGGCCGGAGGACGCTCCCATGGTGAAGCAATTTCTGGGAAAGCTGGGTTTGCCGCAGCGGGTAGAAGTGGTTTCCGATCCTGGCCTGGAGCGCGGCGCGGCGATTTTCGATTCCAACCGTGGGGCGCTGGACGCGTCGGTGGAAACTCAGTTGTCTGAGATTGAGCGCGGGCTTGCGGATCTGGTACGGCGTGTATGATACCATTCGCGCCTTATCACGAAAGGCTGGCTAAAATCGAGACCTGCCGCTGGACCGGAAGCGTGACGGAGCTGGTGGGGCTGCTGGTGGAATCGAACGGGCCGGCGGCGGCGATCGGCGAATTCTGCGAAATCAGCACGAAAGACGGGCGGGTGATCCGCACCCAAGTGATCGGATTTCGCGAAGGCCGGGTGCTGTCGATGCCGCTCGAAGAAACCGATGGGCTGCATTTGGGCGATCTGATTACGGCACGCAAGGAAGACGCCCGGATGGAGTGCGGCCCACAGTTACTGGGGCGGGTGATGGACGGCTTCGGAAAGCCGCTGGACGATCTGGGCCCTATTGGGGCGAAGATACCCTACGACTTGTATGCCGCCCCACCAGGGCCGCTGGATCGGGAACCCATAGGCCACCCATTGTCCACCGGCATCCGCGCCATCGATAGCTTACTAACCTGCGGCAAAGGGCAGAGGATCGGAATTTTCGGCGGCAGTGGGGTCGGCAAGAGCACTCTATTGGGCGCCATGTCGCGGCATAGTTCGGCGGATGTGAGCGTGATTGCACTGATCGGCGAGCGGAATCGCGAGGTGCGTGATTTCATCGAGCAAGAGTTGGGTCCGGATGGGCTGAAACGTTCTGTGCTGGTGGTAGCTACCTCAGACCGGCCGGCACCGCTGAGAATCCGCGCCGCGTTCGTTGCGCTGGCGGCGGCGGAATACTTCCGCGACCAGGGGGCGGACGTACTGCTGGTAATGGATTCCATTACGCGATTGGCCATGGCGCAGCGCGAGATTGGCCTCGCGGCCGGCGAGCCACCCAGCCAGAAGGGCTACACTCCATCGGTTTTCAACTTACTTCCCAAAATCTTCGAAAGGGCCGGACGCTTCCGCAAGGGCTCCATCACGGGTTTCTTCACAGTGCTGGTGGAGGGGGACGACTTCAATGAGCCGATATGCGACGCAGTGCGCGCGATCCTGGACGGCCATATCATTCTTTCTCGTGAACTTGGCTCCGCGGGGCACTATCCGGCGATCGATGTTCTGCAATCGGTGAGCCGCCTGGCGCCGCGCCTCTATAGTCCCGAGCAGCGCGATGCCGCTATGAAAATTCGCGACGCCATGGCTACGCATCAGCGCGCCGAAGACCTGATCAACCTGGGCGCTTACGCCAGCGGCGCGAATCCCAAGTTGGACGCGGCCATCCGGTTGCGGCCGCAACTGCTCGAGTTTTTGAAGCAGGACAACGCGCTGCACGCTCCTTTCGAAAAGACCATGGCACAAATGCGGGAACTGGCCAAGCTGGCGGGATGAAGCGCTTCGATTTTCCGCTCGACCGCGTACGCCGCTGGCGTTTGGAACAACTTACTTCGGAAGAGCTCAAGCTGCAACAAGTGCGGGCCGAACGGCAAGCGCTAGCCGATGCCACGCAGCAAGTGCGTGACTCGGTGGCTAATTCCGCACGGGAAGTCCTGGCACAGCCTTCGATGCCGGGCTTTGACCTTGAAAACCTGGATTCATATCGCATCCACGTGCGTCAGAGAGTTCGGGCCTTCGAGGATCTCGAGCAGCAGGCGGAGGCGAGAGTGCTGGACCAGCGGGGCAAAGTGCTGGAAGCGCGGCGCCACTTCGAATTGCTGGATGGGCTTCGACAAAAGGCTTTCGCCAAATGGAAAGCCGCCGGTGACCGGGAACAAGAAGCGCTTGCAGGTGAACTATTTCTATCCAGATCAACCAGGAACCGGTGAGTTCTTCGGTTCGCGAAAAAATTCAAGAGCACCAGTCGCTTACGCTCGCGGTTCGGTAACGATCGTTTGTGACCGAACCGCGACCGTGAGGGAGACGGTGCTTGGGTCGACTCATTCACAGCTTCTAAGCGGCCGGTGGTTTTGTCTTTAGAAAATTAGCGAACTGTTGCACGTCGCGCGTGGAGCCTGGAAATGTTGCGATTACGTGTTCGTCCGGATCGAGGATTACATAGAAGGGCAGGGAAACGGTCTTGTAGCGCTCTTCTTCCATTTTCGCGTTCTCTTCAGAAACGGCATCGTTACCGTCCGTGTAAAGATCCACCAAGACGAAATCTTTCAGTAGCGGCGCGATTTCCGGCCGTGGGAACATGTTGGCTTTCATCCAGTGACAGTTGGTGCACGCATTGCCCGTAAAATTGACGAACACCAGCTTGTTTTCCGCACGGGCTTTCGCGAGCGCTTCCTGGTATTGATTCTTCATCCAGAGTGGCCCGCCACTCGCCTCGCCTGCGGCGCCGAGGGAGGTGATTTTCGCCTGCACGGGAATGGCAGCTTCCAACTCGCCCAGCGTCGCGCCGAACAATCCAGGCAGCAGGCTGATCGAAAAGATCAGAAACAGGGAGGCGAGCAGCATTCGTCCGACGCCTAAATGTTCGCCGGACTGGATACCTTCCAGGCGCAGGAATCCGAGCAAGTAAAGCCCGGGCAGCGCGAACAATACCACCCAGGCGGCGATGAACAGTTCGCGCGAGATCAGATTGGTTTGCAGAATCTGATCGGCTGTGCTCAAATACTTGATCGAAACCGCCAGCACGATAAATCCCAGCACCACTTTCACACGCATCAGCCATCCACCGCTTTTCGGAAGCTTCTTCAAAAAGGAAGGAAACAATGCCAGCACGAAAAACGGGAGAGCCAATCCGCTAGCGAATGACGCCATGCCGAGCACCGGTTGAATCCCGCCCGTCTGCACGGACGCCACGAGCAGCGGACCCACGATTGGCCCGATGCAGGCGAATGAGGTGAGGGTGAACGTTAGGCCCATGATCAGCGTGCCGAAATACCCGCCACCTTCGGACGCCTGATTCAATTTGGTGAGGAGTCCGGAAGGCAGCGTCAGCTCGAATGCTCCGAGCAGACTCAATCCGAATACGATGAATACTAATCCGATGAAACTGTTCACCCACGGACTATTGCCCAGCTTGACCACACCGATGGGCCCGGCAATTGCCTTGGTGATCAACCCCAGACCGGTGAAGAATACGATGACGCCCACACAGAAGACCACAGCCTGCAGCACGCCATCGCGCTTTGAGCTGGAGTTGCGGTTGATGAAATACGAGACCGTGAACGGGATCATCGGAAACACGCAGGGCGTGAAGATAGCCGCAAGTCCGGCAGCAAATGTTGTGAGCAGGAAGAAGCCGAAGCCGGAAGATTGCGGATTCTGCGCGGGCGCGGCGGGAGTTGGGGCAGAGGTGACAGCCGCCAGCTTCCGGAATTCGGTGTAGCCGGCCGGGATCGTGATTGTCTCGGCTTTGGCCGCTGGATCGATATTGATGGTCGCAATGGCGGTCTTGCGCTTGGGCGGAAGGCAGATATTGTCGTTGCAGCACTGGTAGCGTACCTGTGCGGTCAGTTCGGCCGGACCGCCGGGCGCGTCTTTCTTCAACTCGACTTCATATAAAAAAGTGACTTCTTCGCCGAAGGTCTCGGTATTGACGTTGAAGGATGGATCGAGCTTGATGAGCGGCTTGGGCTGATAGACCTTGAAGCTCGCGACTGCCGAGTTGTCAGCCAAAACCGCTGTGGTAGCGATGGGCGGACGCGGCGTGGTCAATGAATAGAGATGCCATCCCGGCTCTAGTTTGGCGGTGAGGTGTCCGAGAATTCTCGATCCCGGCGGCGCTGACTGCGAATCAAACGTCAGCTTCCACTGCACCGGATCCTGCGGAGCGGCGAGCAGCGAAACCAATCCGATGAGGTAACCAGCGGCCAGGCGCATGTTAATCCGCGGTAGCGGCAGCGCTGGGCGGATGGCCATCCGCTAATTCCGCTTCGATGCGCTCGTTGATCTTTCCGCCAGCCAATTCCTTCGCCACGCGAATAGCGTTCTTGATGGCGTTAGCATTCGAACGGCCGTGAGTAATGATGCAAACGCCCTTCACGCCTAGCAGCGGCGCTCCGCCGTGCTCGGAATAATCCAGCCGCTTCTTGAAATCCTGGAATGCGGTGCGGGAGAGAACGTAGCCAATTTTGCGCGTGATGGTGGCTTCGAGCGACTCGCGCAACATCTGGTAGATCATGTCTACCAGGCCTTCCCCTACCTTCAATGCGACGTTGCCCACAAATCCGTCACAAACGATGACATCAATTTCGCCGGTGAAGATGTCGCCGCCCTCCACGTTACCGATAAAATGGATAGGCAGCGCTTTGAGCAACGGCGTGGCTGCACGAGTCAGTTCGTTCCCTTTGTGTTCCTCTTCACCGATGGAAAGCAGGCCCACGCGCGGTTTGGGACGGCGAAAGGCAACGCGGGAATAAATGTCGCCCATCACGGCGAATTGAGCCAGCATGCGGGGCGAGCAATCCACGTTCGCGCCGACATCCACTACTACAACCGGCGTACCCTTGAGCGTCGGGAAGGCGGAGGCCAGCGCGGGACGATCCACGCCTGGCACCATGCCCTGCACCATTTTCGCGGTAGCCATGACAGCGCCGGTATTACCAGCCGACACTACGCCATGCGCCACGCCATCCCGCACCAACCGGGACGCAACCCGGATAGAGCTGTCGCGCTTGCTGCGAACGGCCTTGGCGGCGCTATCCTCCATGGTGACCTGTTCGCTTGCGTGCAGGATCTCTATGGGCAGTCCGCTCAAATCACCGTGCTGGGCCAATTCGGCGCGCAGAACATCCTGTTTACCGACCAGCACGATTTTTACGCCCAGAGTTTTGGCGGCGCGAATGGACCCATCCACTTCGGCTTTCGGGGCGTGATCGCCGCCCATTGCGTCCACCGCGATGGTTAGCATGGGTTGATCAGCATGGGTTGATCAGCATGGGTTGATCAGCATGGAATCAGATTATACGACGTATCCCAGCCCTACTCTTCCGCTACTTCGATCACTTCGCGTCCCTTGTATCGTCCGCAATGCGGGCAGGCGCGGTGCGGCATCTTGGGCTCATGACAGTTCGGGCACTCCGCCATGCCGGGCGTTTTCAGGGAATCGTGCGCTCTTCGGGTGGACGTGCGCTCCTTGGAATGTCTTCTTTTCGGATTGGGCATTTATATTCCTTTGACTTGAAGTTTCTTCAACGCCGACCAGCGGTCATCCGCCGGTTTGGGTTCACACTCGCAACTCACCTTGTTGCGGTTTTGGCCGCAAACGGGGCAGATGCCGTGACAATCTTCCCGGCAAATCCGCTGCATCGGCAGCGAGAGCAAAACAAACTCCCGCAAAATATCTTCCAACTCTACGCCGGCGCCCTCATAGAAGGCGACTTCACTTTCTCCCTCGTCGATCTCGACATCCTCTTCGTATCCGGCACGCCTCGCCGGGCGATAAAAGAGATCGAAATCCGAGTCGATCGGAAACTCGGCCGGCTCCAGGCACCGGTCACAATCCGCCTGCATCCGGACCCTCAGGTGTCCCTGTATCCGGATCTCTCCCAACGTGTGCGGGAGCAACTCCGCGCCGCCTACCGCTTCGAGCGGCGTGGCTTGGCTAAGTCCCTGATCGTATTGGATCTCACCAGGAGAGAAGGCCACGTCGAAACGGACCTTCTTTAATTCCAACTCCTTAACGCTGAAGAACACGGAAACCTCGCCGGAACAGGGAGCGGTAAACCCTTAGTATAGCAATGCCGTGGCCATTTGCGGGCTGATTGGGGACGGGAGCAAAAACGGCGGGTTGGCAACCCGCTGCAGGTTGGCAACCTGCCCCACGAACCCCACTTGGCTGAGGATGATGCTCAGTTCGCGGCGGTCGCCTGGGACCGAGAAAGTCTTGTCTACCGTGATTGTAACCGTGGCGCTCGCGCCTTCTGGTTTCAGTGGTGTAGTGGATAACGCGTAGCTTCCGGGTGCTGGGTACGTTTGGGATGCTACCCGCTGATTGTTCAGTTCCATCGTGATCCGTCGTGTCTGGGACTGCTCCGGGATCGTGAAGCGAATTACCAGCGGGGACGGCTGTGCGGGAGGTTTCAGCAGGATGACCGCGGTCTGGCTCATCCAGCGCCACTGGCCGTTTTCAAGCTGGTAAACGCCACTTACGATCTGCTGCCCGGCTTCGGGCGCATTCATCGGGAGGTTGGAAAGCGTGGGTTTGCGGTCTACCACCATTTCGGCGCGAACCTGATCGATCGGCGCGAGAGAAACATCGAAGGGCCGGAGCCCGAACATGGTGGTGGAGTACGCTGATCTTCCGTTCAAAGCCACGATCCGAAGAGGAATGGAGGGCCGGATGGTTTGTTCGGCTGTTGGAGCCAGCACGCCACCGCCCGTGGTGAAAGGCTGTGGATAGCAGAGCGCGCTTGAAACCACCATTTCGCCTGGATGGACGGTTTGCCCGGCTAGCAGCGGAAGCGCGCCTTCCGATTCCAGATAATATCGCAAGCCCCATTCGCCGTTGATCCAGACGCGTTTCGTAGCGACGTCATTTTGGATTTGGCGCGCGAACTGCCGGTAACCATCCCAATGTTCATAATTGACGAATGCAAGAGCGAGGCCGAGGGCGAGCGACGCGGCGAATCCAATCCGTTGCCAGCGCCGGCTGACGCGCCGCGTAACGAGGATTGCAATGGGCAGCGCGATGGGCAATAAATATCGCGCCGATCCGGCGAAAAAAAGAATGAGAGCGCTGGCGAAGAATATAAGGACCCACTGGGCCAGAAAATCGCGCCAACTGCGCGCGCACCAGATGAGGATTCCAAGCCCGACGGCGATGGAAGCCCAAAAAAGCGGATTCAGATCGTAGAACGCCGCACCGACGGCCACAGGGATGGTCATCAATGGCGGGAGCCAGAGGCCGGGGAAGACGATCCATGCCAGATGGCCAGTGAGTGCGACAGCATTCCGGATCTTTTGGTCGAAGGCCTGGAGACCGTAGGTTTGCATGTAGCCGGCCAGCACTTGGGCGGGGAGCGTTCCGCTGGAGAAACGTTCATAGAGCGACCAAGCGGCGAGGACCACGGGCGCTGTACAAGCTGCGATCCAGGCGGCGCGCCACTTGCGGCCCCATTGCCAGGCGTATAGCAGCAGGATCGGGGTCAGGATCACCGCTTGATACGCCGCCAACGCGGCAAACGCCATGGCAAGTGTCGAAGCAATTAAGCGCTCGATGGAGTGGCGCTGCACCGCGCCGACGAAGAGAGCGACAGCGAGCAGCCAGAAGGCCAGGAACGGTAGATCCGCTTCGAGCGAGTTGCCATTGATGACGAAGGCCGGCGTCGCGAGAAACAGCAGCGTGGCCGCGATCGGATAGGGGCTGAAGCGGTGCGCCAGCGATAACGCGCTGAGCGCTGCGATCAAGGAGAACAGGATGTAGGCGGCATGGAAGGGGATTTCATGCACGTCTTTGAAAATGCCCAGCAGCAGGCCGAGATACCAGGAGTTCAGCGGCGGATGGGGATGGCCGCGCATATCCACCATCTGGCCCAGGAAAACGTAGCGGACATGCAAGGGATGAAGCGGATCGATTTGGGCGTGTTGGGCACCGTAGAGATAGTAGACGTCGTCGCCTTGAATGGCCTGATTGAGGAACGGAAGCCTCAGGGCCAATACGAAAAGTACGATGATGACGAGTTCCCGGCGCAAGTATCAAGATAGCAATGCACCGGCTCCCTCAGAGGTGTTGAAAAAATCGGCAACGGCACCGACTCCGTTGAAAATCCCGCTCGGTTGAAAATCATGCGTGGGCTGGTTGGATTGGTGTGAGACTGACTTGGTAACCGAGTCGGCGGAGAGCCCGGGCCAGCTTCTGGGCACGACGAAGCTTGGCTTG
>DASYNU010000068.1:0-9830 GCA_036008345.1 Bryobacteraceae bacterium | reverse complement strand
TCGCAGACGACCATCCGATCTCCGTTTCGCCGCAAGCCTGTTAGTACGCCGACACACCGAACTTCAACGCACCACTGTTTCACGCCACACAGCGTCAAGACGCCCCAGGTTTCGCCCGTTAATACAAGTCGCCGCTTTGCTCCAGAAAAGATCCTGTGTATGACTCTCGTTTGATCATCTGCCGAGACCGACCAGCCCGAAAAAGGTCTTCGCTACCGGCCATGTTACAGTTTAGGACGTTCGTCAGCTCGCAGTGCGTTGGCGTAGCCGTTTTGAAGGGACCACTCTGGCACCTGACTACCATCCCACGAGCAAAACGATAGCGCCGTGAGTGGGATGTCTGTACTCGCAAGTGCCAAAATTGGACAAATCACCGGACAGTCAGTAAGATCTTCTGGCCTGTCACGAGCCTAGAAAGGTCTGCAAAACCTTTATTCACCGGTTCGACTCCGGTCCGCGCCTCCAACAAAATACGCCACATCCGATAGAACCTATTTGGGTTAGCGGTAGGCATTCGATCACTGAGGTTCATGCTCTATGGAGTCTTTGTTCCGGGACGGGGCGACAACCTTCGTTCGCAGCAATATGCGAAACGCCAAGCCATGCGTTATGAAAAGAAGAGGCACGTAGGCAGTCCAGATAAAATAACCGGCGCCTAACAAACCTGGCGTATCCGGGAGTGATATGCGGCTTCCCAGGTTTCGCCGGTTGGGTAAAACGCGCCATCGATTCCTGACGCCGCTTACGGTCTGACAGCCCGATAGTAGTGGTTTGCCGTGGAGCGGGTAAGAAAAAAAGTCAGGATTGCGAAGAACACAACGTGAATGGCCAACTGCGAAAGCGAATTGAAGGCGCTCAGGATCACGTGAGCGCCAATCCAGGCCAGCGCGAGCCAGCGCGCCCAGTTGTGGCCTCGGAGCATATACACGCCACTTACAACCGCCAGAAGACGAATGAGCTCAATCCATACGATTTCATATTGAAACGGCCGCCGGCTGAACTCAGTGGAATGATAAGCGAAGCCAATCGCTCCAACCGCTATGTACATCCAACCGATGATTGTCACGGAGAGAGGACGGGTGTTCCTGAGCGCTTCTTCGATACTGGGCATCGTCCGCTAATCTACTACGAAATTTTCGTTCCCAGAGTGTGGGACAGCGGCCCGCCCGCGAAGATGCCGCTCCCATCCTCAGTCCCGCAGGATTCTATGACAATACGAAGTCTGGCACTTCTATCCAGGTTGCGCCGATCCGCCTGTTACAGATCCCGCAGGAGTTCACGCAGAATGGTTTCGACGAACGGGTACGGATCGGCAGTCAGGGGTTCGGCTTCGATCGAGAAGAGTCCTTTGTATCCAACTTCTTTCGAAATCTGAATCGCCCTGGCTGAGTTGAACAGCTCCGGCATGTACTTAAAATGGCTGCTCCCAGCCATCGCGTACATCACGCGCAATCCAGCCTCCCGCGACTCGTTATCCGGAAATGAACTAATGTCTGGATTGGCCCAAATCCTAGCAGCCTTCATCACTTCGACCTCCACGTCCCAGGTATGCGGGCGGGGACGCGCGGGGACCACAGCCGCGCCAGGACTTGTCCCGGGTGGGTCGTCGCGGTTCTCCATGGTCACCGCAACGTTCTTCGTCTTGGCGTATGCGTTGATCTTCTTCAAGCTATCGATCGCCGTTGGGCGCACCTCGGGCGCGAGCGTGCCCTGGTTTATCATCACCCGCGGACAGCCAAGGACCACCGCAAGGTCAATCCATCGTTTCGTCAAGTCGATTGTTTCCACCCGGACGATCGGATCCCCGGACGAAACGTTGAGCGGTCCGAATTCCAAGACCACTTGAGTCATCCGCGACTGGGCTTTCTTCAGCCGGTTTTGGAATTCTTCCAGGTAATCGGGCTCGGTTGAGCGAAAGTGATTATGCTGGATTTCCAGATTATGGATCCCATAGCGGTGGGCCATGATGTCGGGAAAATCGAGGATATCGAGGGTTCTACGCGGATCATCCGGATGCGCGTCGCTCTTGACGATTAGATTGAAACTGTAACTCATGATCGCGACGCGATCCATTTTGGAGCGATCCGCGCCCTGGCTCCACGCTCCCGCCGCGCTTGCGGCCAAACCCGAACTGATAAGAAACTCTCGACGTCTGATCATCTGGCGCCTCTCATAACGAACCCAGCCTTCCGGCTCATCACCCAAGTATTATCCAGCAGATCGATAGGCGTTATCCAGAGCTGTGCTCATCACTCGTGACGCTGGTTCTGCGACGAGATCTGCTTCCGGCCGGCGCCGTGCTGCCTCTCCCATACCTGCAGGTTTGCCCGTCAATGCCTTATTGGTCATCAGGTGCTCCGGGATCTTGTCCAGCAAATCGGGAGTCAGCTTGTCCGGATCGATGTCCATCAGGTTAACTCGTGCAGCTTCTAGCCCCAGAAGACGTCGAGTTCGGGAAGTGCGCGAGTACTGGTCAAGATGTATTCATGACGGTCAAGTTTGACGCCGTCGAGGCAACGTGTCGCCGCCTGATGGGCAACCCAAGCTTCTGAAATCCCAATTTCTCCACGATGCGGCGGCTGGGCCCGTTTCCGTCGAAGTGCCCGATACTGATCGCCTTCGCGCCAAGGTGGCCAAAGGCGTAACGAATAGCGGCGTTTGCGGCCTCCGTCGCCATACCCTGTCCGGCGTATTTAGGCGCCAGCCAAAATCCGGTCTCATAGACGTCTGCCTCATCGGTGAGATCCAGTGCGGTTCGGACGACGAAATCCCCGTTGATCCTGTGGAATCCGGCCAATGCGATGCCTGCCTGACTCTGGTAGTCCATCACTCGTCGAATGGAGTTTTCCAGCGCTTCTCGCGATCGTTGGCCGTCGAACGCCCAGGCCATCCAACGTTGCAAATCATCCCAGGCATCTTCTTTGGCCGCCTGGATAGAATCCAAATCGCCGAGTGTTGGCGGACGCAAGAGCAGGCGCGGCGTCACGATTGGCATTAAATGGCGCATATAGCGGCTAAGCTGCGATTGTAGAATACGTGGCGACGCCTGGCGTAATCTCCTCGAGCGCAGGACAGCCTGGAAATAGCCACATGGCGGACCCATCGGAAGCGGTTGATCCATTGTCGCTGGCTTAGCCAGCGCCGCGTCATTCCGGTGGTAGAGTTTATCAGAAGCTACTATGCGGACCACCCCAATCCTGCTGCTGCTTTCCTTTGCAGCGCTGGCTCAAAAAGGAATCGATCCTACGTTCTTACGTGCCGATCTTCCAGCCGCACCGGAGCGGAAGGCCGACATTACAACCGGCTCGTGCCACTACAAACCCTTATTCGGCGATGGGGCCAGCAACGCGTCCCTACCCGCCGGCGTGGTGCGCTACGGCGAAGCCACAGTGGACCCAGCGGGCTCTTGCGCCGTTGTGCGTTACTCCAATGAAGAGCAGGTGTATGTTGTTTTGGACGGGGCAGGCACGGTCCGCTACGCTAGCGGCAACGCACCCCTACGGAAGGAAGATTTTCTCTACTTGCCTGCAACCGTTCCGCACAGCCTTGAGAACCCTGCCAGGGAACCACTTCGCGTTTTGATCATGGGATTTCGCAGTTTATCCGCCCCAAAAGCCTTGGCCGCGCTACCGGACGTGGCTAATATCGAGGATGTCCCGCTTCAAATGGTCGGTGGACATCCGTCCTCAACGCGGTATCGTTTGCTGATGGGAGACGTTGAAAGCAAGCGTGACCGGATCAGGGCCGCCCATACCTTGACGAGTCTCTTCCTCATGGAAATCGCGCCAGGCGGCACAAATCAACCGCATCATCACGAACGCGAAGAAGAGATCTATTTGGTGCTCGAGGGGCGCGGAGAGATCGCTGCTGGAAGCGGGTTGGATGGAATCGAAGGCCGTTTTGCGGCCCAAGCCGGCACGGCCTATTTTTTCCGGCTCAACTGCACGGTGGGCTTTTACAGCGCGCCGGGAGTGAGATCGCGAGTGCTGGCTGTCAGGTCCTGGTACCCCGGCATGGAATTAAAGGGGATGGAGCATTGACACTGCCGATCGCGTATCGAGAGATGGCCATCCATACCGGCCAGGGCGAATATTGGAGGATGACGAGCGATACTGCATAACCGCTACAACCGGTTACTGGGCTGGCTGCAACCATCACTGATGCTGTCATTCTTCGTCCTGGATGCGCAACACGGCCGTTTCAACGAACCGCAAGTGGCAAATCTCCAAGGGATACGCTGGAGGAAGCGTGGGGGATTTGGATGGCGACTCTGCCGCCGCCGGTTATGTGATTCCAATTTGGCGGTCCGGCGCTGATAATTTACCGGCGGCGATGAATCATTGGCCAGCCGCACAGTGATCTAAACGCGCGGTACGGGTTTTTACTTCACTGCCAACGTAACACCGGATTGGCTTGCAACTCCTCCCACTTTGATAGTCACAGGCACTGCGGAGCCGCTGGCGATGCCAGTGGGTACCACGGCGTTCACCTGCATCACACCGGCCACCAGTCCGGATGCGCCACCGGCATATTGTACCGTGGCGGGCGTCCCTCCGATTTCGACAGTCACTGGGAGGACGGGCTTGGGGGCCGAGCCATCCGCCAGAACGCCGTCTTGGCCACTCGGATTAGTCTGGCCCGCCCCGGTGGCATAAAGTACAACCACGGATCCTTTTGCCGCGGGATTGGAGGCGGAGTTCGAGCTGCCATCCTGGTCCAGAATCGCGCCTGGCCCCTTCCCGCCGGCGGCCGTGAATATCCCAGGAGCAGAAGGCGCAACCTCCAATGTCTTGGCATTGGATGCGACGCCATTAACCACCATCGTGAATTTCGTGTTAGTTTTACCGGCCACTTCGAAAGGAACCAGGAAACTGGTCTGAAGCTGATCGGCATAAACCAGGGGAGCGGCGATCCCGTCAAAGAGAGCCTGCGTCGCGGCGAGATTATTCGAAACAGTTCCGTTGGACGCCAATTCCAGGCCCATGAACGAGCGAGGACCAATGTTCGTCCCAAACACCGTTACCATTTCACCCGGCGCCACCGGCCCACTCACGAAGCTGGCGGCATTGACGACAGATTGGACTTGCGGCGGAGGGATCAGTTCACGAATTCTGTCTCCATCAATGAAGAAAATGTTTCCAGAGGCGTCGACGGCGGGGCTTTTGGGATTTTGGAGCGCGGCTTGGAGGGCCGGTTTACCGTCGCCGTCGTAGCCAGAGGAACCCGATCCAGCAATAATCCGGACGCTCTTGCCAGGCGTAATCATCGCGACTTGATTTCCCGATCCGGTATAGAAATTCCCCGAGGAGTCCAGCGCTAGACCGGCGGGCGAGGCCAATGACACAAATGTTCCCAGCAGCCCAGTGCCATTCACAGTTCGAATGCTGCCGCTGGTGGTATCGGCGAAGTAAAGAGTGCCATCGGAAGCCAGCGCAATGCCGCTAATTGCGCCTGCGGGTGAGCCGCTTGCCAGCGTTGCGTCCGGCGCGGTCCCACAGCTTTCTGCTCCGGCGAGCAAGTTGACTACGTTGGTGGAGAGATTCCACTTGCGTACGCTGCACTGGAAGGAGTCGCTGAAAATGAGGTTTCCGGCGGAATCGAACAGCATGCTGCTAATCAGGTCGATGGTTGCCTGACCAGCGGGAACGCTGGCCACGGCCGGTCCTTGTGTACCGGATCCGATGACGGTTTGGATGTTGCCGTCTTTGACGGTCACCTCACGAATGCGCTGATTGCCGGAATCCGCGATATAGAGATTGCCCGCGGCATCGAAGGCCAGAGCGCTGGGGGTGTCTAACTGAGCTGCTGTCGCGCTACCGCCGTCGCCCGAGAAACCAAAGGGTCCGGTGCCCGCAAGCGTGGAAATTACGCCGTTGGTGTTGACCTTGAGAACCAGGTTGTGTCCCGCATCGGCGATATAAGCGTTTCCTTGCGGGTCGAAGATAATCGCGTAAGGAAAATAGAATTGAGCGCTGGCGGCCGGGCCGCCATCCCCGCTGTAAGGGACACTATATCCGCCGGCAAAAGTTTGGATTATTCCATTGACGATGCTCTGAACCAGGGCTTGCTGGGCGTCACTGTAGTAGACGACGCCTTTGGAGTCCGCCGTCAACCCGGTAAGATGGCCAGGCAGGACATCCTGAATCGCTGGATCGCCAGATCGGTCGAGATAACCGGAATTGGCGCCGGCGATGGTAGCGATGCTTGAAAAACCGGCGGTGAGTTTCTCGATGCGGCAGTAAAGGCCCATTCCATTGCGTAGACCCTGCCCAAGGACATCGCCGCCATCTCCGATGTAGAGGTTGCCCTGGTTGTCCCCGGCAAGCAGGATAGGGTAGTTGAGGTTGAAGAGGAGTGGTGTGGCCGCGCTGTTCGCCAAACCATTTCCGGAGCCCGCGATATGTACGATTTCTGTCCCGGAAAGTTGGAAGACGGCTTCACCAACAGCTTCCGTGAAAAAGATGTTTCCGCTCGGGTCAGTGGCAACAGCGCCAATGCCATTGAGATTCGCGCCGAGTCCGGGCTGGGTGCCAATATTAGCGGGCTTGGGATGGACTGTTCCGCCGCCGGCGAGCGTGGAAATGATCCCACCCGGAGTGATGTTCACAATCTGATTGGCATTAGCCACGATCAGATTACCCTGTGGAGTCGTCGCCATACCGCTGATGTAGCCCAGTGGCGCATCCACGGCGGGCCCACCGTCTCCTGGGTTTGGACCTGCACTGCCCTCTACTTGCCCATTACCGGCGAAGTGCTGAATGGTCCCATCGCTCGCTTGCACCTTTCGGATGATGCCGACGAGGTTGATCGAATTCTCTCCAATAAAGATGTTACCGGATAGATCAACCGCGAGCTTCATTCCGGCGCTAATAACGGCGGACATAGCTGGACCTCCGTCGCCACTGTCCGTGTCGGACAGCAAATTCCCAGCGACAGTGTGAATTATTCCGTCCGGCGTGACTCGGCGTACGTGGCCGCCATCCAGGATATAAATGGACCCGTCGGGGCCGGCGGCCAGATCCTGCGGGTAAGTCAGCACCGATTGCGAAACGGGATGCCCGTCCCCGGTCCAGGTGCCAACGCCGGCAAACGTCGCGATCGAATAGGGCTGAGCGTATGCGGTGGCCGCCAGCCCCAGGATGGAAAACACAGACGCGATGGGTAACTTCATAGCCGCTCCTTCGATCTCGATTAAGGAGGCGCAAAACTGTGCTAAATACCCTCACAAAGTATATCAGTTTGGTTCTGAGCCTCTGCTCTTCGCCGCGCGATGGCGAACAGATTTGCGGACCGAATCCACTTCCGGGTTCTGCCTCTTCCTGCCCGTGGATCAGGGTCCGTGTACAATAATTCAACTGGAGGAAGAATGTACCGCACCCAAATCATCGTCTTGCGGGCTGTCTGCGGCTTGATCGCTGCTACGATTGTGACCCAAGCGGCGCTCGCCGACGAAATTTCCGAGCGCGCGCATAAGCTCCATTTCAGTTCCATCGTGCTGGACACGCACGATGACACCACACAACGCTTCTTCTCGAAGGATTACGATCTCGGCAAGCAGAACCCCGACGGTCACGTTGACATTCCTCGCATGCGAGAAGGCGGTATGAACGCCATCTTTTTCTCCATCTGGATCGACGGGCGCATCACGGGGCCGCCAGCCGTACAAAAGGCCCTGGATCAGATCGACGCGGTCCGTGAAAACGTGAAGAAATACTCGAAAGATATGGTGCTCGCCCGTACCGCTGACGACGTGCGCCGCGCTCGTACACAGGGCAAGATAGCCGCGCTGATGGGAGTTGAAGGCGGGCACATGATCGGCAACGACATCCGTATGGTACGCATCTTCGCCGATCTCGGCGTGCGCTACATGACCCTCACTCACTTTTATAACGATGAATGGGCGGACTCCTCCACCGACAAGCCTGCTCACAATGGGCTAACCGATTTCGGCAAAGACGTAGTCCGCGAAATGAACCGGCAGGGTATTGTGGTGGACATTTCCCATGTCGCCGATAAAACGTTCTACGACGCACTGGAGGTGAGCAAAGCTCCGCTTCTGGCATCTCACTCTTCGTGCCGCGCGCTTTGCAATCACGTGCGCGACATGAGTGACGACATGATCAAGGCGCTGGCCGCCAAGGGCGGCGTCATTCAGATTAATTACGAAATGAGCTTCATCGACCAGGCTTATAAGGATGCCTACGACAAAGAAACCGGCGGCGTGGTGCAGCACATGAGCGAGATCACTAAGAGCTGCAATAACGATGAGACTTGCATCTCGCAGGAGATGACCAAGCTGCAACAGAAGCTGACCGCGGACGGAAAACTGCCGCACGTCAGTTGGGAGAGAATAGTCGACCACATTGATCACGCGGCAAAACTGGTTGGCGCCGATCACGTCGGCCTGGGTTCCGATTTTGATGGCGCGAGCATGCCGGAAGGTATGGAAGATTGTTCCAAGCTGCCGAAAATCACCGAGGCGCTGCTGCGCAAAGGCTATTCGGACGGCGACATCCGAAAGATTCTCGGCGAGAATACTCTGCGCGTGATGGAGCAGGCCGAGCGGGTGAGCAGAGAACTGCAAGCGCAGAAATGAAATCCATAGTGCCGCAGGTACGCATAGAGCCGGGCGCCGATTTGGAAATGGCGTTAGTCAGGCCGCCGCGCGGGGCAAGTCAGCGTTCCAGGTCGGAGCGTACAATCCGTATGCCGAATACGGACGGCGTGGATCTGCCGCTGGTCGCGTTGAATCGCACGGTGACTTTCTTCTTGTCTCGCACCAGATCCGCCGGGAGTTGATACTCGACATCGAAGAAGTGGATTTCCTGCTCGGGACTGCGGCGCGCTGCTGTTTGTTCGCCGACCTTCTGGCTGTCCACCAGAACATCGCAGGCGCCCGGTCCGGCATTGTCATTGCTGTAGGTAACTACCAAGGTCAGAGGGTGCGCAGGCTCCACAGGCAAGTCGAAGGAAAACCACTTGGCCGCGTTTCTGCCGAAGTGACCCTCCGCACGTACGGGCGAGCCGCCTTCGCCCTGTTGATTGAAATCGCGCTCTGCCTGCATCTGACCGGGTTGGGTAAAGCCGATTGTTGCCGCCACCAACTTCTTCTGCTTTTCTTGCTGAGCCCGAAATTCCGCCTCCTTGTTGGTCCACTCGGCCGGCGTATACATGTCCCAATACACGGCATAGCGTCTGCGCGGGAGTTGATAGAAGGGGACGAAGTCGACCTCCTGTTTTAGCCCGACGCCCGTGGTCCGGAAGGTGCCAGGCTTGCCGTCAACCTGCTTCAGCCAGTTCGCCACAGGCTGCTCCGGCGCCACTAACACCGGCACGTCCGGCGTGGAGGCTCGACCGCTAGTCTCAGGCCCCAAATCTCCCGCTAATGCGAGCGGTCCCCACATAACCGCGAAACGATTGGGATTGTCGGGGAGCGCCTCCTTGCGCAGCGTCTTCGGGATCACGAGCTCGACTGTGTCTCCCGCTTTCCATGTCCGCGTGACTTCGACGTACGAATTCGCGGGCGCAACCGTTTTCATCGCACGGCCGTTGACTTTGATACTGAATCCATCGCCCGCCCAGAACGGACGGCGCAGCGCGAGCGTGAACTTCTTCGAAGCGTGCGGACTCACCGTGATCCTCGCCGTCTGCCCGATGGGCAGGTCGGTAGCCACCTCCAGCTTCACGCCGGCGGCCTTCCAGTCTGCTGTGGAAGGCGCGTAGAGATTAACCCAGAGCTTGTCTGGGGATTCGTAGTAAAGTCCGTCAGCATGCAGCGCATGGCTCTCCATCGCCGATCCCACGCAGCAGGTGAACGATTGGAATTTCTC
>DASYNU010000067.1:0-41552 GCA_036008345.1 Bryobacteraceae bacterium | reverse complement strand
TAGAACGCATTGCGATTGGCGAGAGCCAGCAGTTTGCGCGGCTGGCCGCGAACCAAGCCGTCCACCAGCATCGGTACATTGGTGGAATCGTAGTCATGAGAATCGTGCGGAGTGAATTGGAAGTGCCACTTCAGTTGTCCGGTGTTGGCATCTAGAGCAACTATGGAACACGAGTACAGATTGTCACCCCGGCGTCCGTCGGGATTCCAGTCCGGGCCGGGATTGCCGGTGCCCCAATAAAGAACATTCAAATCCGGATCGTATGCGCCGGTTACCCAGGCCGGTGCGCCACCCCTCAACCAGCTCTCGGCGGTCCAGGTCTGGTTACCCGGCTGACCCGATCCAGGAACGGTCCAGAAGCGCCATAGTTGCTTGCCGGACTTGGCGTCGTAGGCGTCGATGAAACCGCGGATGCCGTATTCGCCTCCCGCGATCCCGACCACCACTTTGCCGTCGATGGCCAACGGAGCGCCAGTCAGCGAATGTCCTGATTTGTAGTCGGCTACCCGTGTATCCCACTCCAGCGCTCCATTTTTGGCGTTGAGAGCAAGCAGGTGTGCGTCAAGTGTGCCGACGTAAACGGTGTTGTCGAGAATTGCGAGGCCTCGGTTGACGCGGCCGCAGCACACCTGGATATCCGCGGGCACGGGACGAACATATCGCCACAGACGACGGCCGCTACGGGCATCCACGGCGGAAACGGAATCAGGCGGCTCGGTCAGATACAAAATCCCGTCGACGGCGATCGGCGTGGTCTCGAAATGATCCATCTGTTCGATTTGGTAAGTCCACAGCGGCTTCAGACCAGCGACGTTGGCCGGCGTAATTTGCGCCAATGGAGAGTAGCGCTGGCCGTCATAAGTCCTCGAATAGGTAAGCCAGTTCTGCGGTTCTTTGTCCGCGTTCACGATGCGTGTGTAGGGCACCTGAGCGGAAAGAACGACAGCCGTGAAAGAGGCGGGCAACCAGAATCTCATTGATCACCCCGCAAGGAAGACAGGTAGGCCACCAGGTCCTGCAGTTCGCTTTCGGAAAAAATCGTCTTATAGCTGGGCATCGTCGATTCAGTGGGGCTTTCCTGGAGCTCGGAAAGCGCCGACTTGCGGAAGGAGTGCAAGCGTCCCGAGGCTTCCAGGATCTGGATTGTGAAATTGTCCTCGTTGACGCGAATCCCGCTTACCTTCTCTCCTTGGCGAGTGACGGCGCGGACTGGCACAAAGCCCTCACCGGCCTGCGCATTGGGCTGGATCAACACTTCACGAAGACCGGCAGCGCTACGCCGGGCGCCGATATCAGAAAGGTCCGGGCCATAGGCGCGGCCTTCCGCTCCCATGGTGTGGCAACCCGCACACGCACCTTTGCCCCGGAAAAGCTGCTTGCCTTTGACGACGTCACCGGCAACTTGCGGAGGCGTGGCGTTAGCGCCGAGCACTCGAACGTAGGCGGCGGCAAGCGTCACGCCTTCCACTCCGAGGTACCAGGATGGCGGCATTTCTGTGCCGGGAAGACCGAACAATATAGTTTGTCCAAGTTCTTCATCGGTCCGGGCATGCCGCAGCTTCGGGACAGCCAGGCTGGGCCCCTTGCCGCCGCGGCCTTCGGGACCGTGGCAGCCGGCGCAACTGGTATCGAAGACGCGTTTGGCCCGCGCGAGATCGATTCCTGGCGGAGCCGCGGCCGCCGGATTGGCTTGCGACAAAAACATCAGCAGCGGGAGGAGGGGCAACATGATGAATTCGATTGGCATTGTAATACATACTGCAACCCTGCGGAGGTCGTGGTCAAGTTTGAATTTTCTTTCAGCTTGAAGGTGGTACTCTCAGGCATGGGCATCCGCAAGCCTCTCGCTTTGATTGGTTCGCTAGTGTTCCTCGCCACTCTTGCGTACCCGGCTGCGAAACGCGATTGGAAACAAGGAACCCTCGCTTCGGTTGATATGCCAAATTCCGAGCACCGGTACGAGTGTGTGGTCTCAGACAGGGTGTTCCTGTACACGATGGAGTTCGAGCACCCGATCAAAACCCCTGTTCATACTTCGCTAAAATTCGTGATCCAGGAGGACACTTTTGTGCTCCTCGACGCGGATGGTAGGGAACGTTCGGCCCACATTGAGAAGCGCGAACGAGTATTTATGGATTCGGACAACCTCAGATAAAATCGGCGACGTCTCCATGCCATGGCCCTGCCATTCCAAGCGCGGCCGATAGCGGGCATGGGTTTCATCCAATAAGTACAATCGGAGACGGAACTGCAAATCAATGAAGGCTTCACCACCAGTAAAGCTCGTACCGAGCACGGACGAGTTGAGTACCACGCACCGCGACCTGCGGTTTCATCCGGCCACAACCGAACAGCCCAAGACTCTGTCGAGCGAACAAATCGCCGCTTTCAATCGCGACGGCTATCTGGCGCCGTTTCGGATCTTCAGTGAGGCAGAAATCGCCGGCATCCGCCGTTACTTCGATGACTTGTTGGCCCGCACTCTGGCTGCCGGCGGCAACAGCTATTCCATCGCCACGGCGCATCTGCGCTATGGCCGCGTTTACGATCTATTGACCAATCCTCGCATTGTAGCTCTGGTTAAGGACTTGCTCGGCGAGAACGTGATCGGCTGGGGCTCCCACTTCTTTTGTAAGTTACCAGGCGACGGGAAGCGGGTCTCCTGGCATCAGGATTCCAGTTATTGGCCGCTTTCGCATTCGAAGACGGTGACCGCGTGGCTTGCCATTGACGATGCCGACGTGGAGAACGCGTGCATGCGATTCATTCCTGGTTCGCACCTTTTGGGACACCTCACGTATACCCTTAGCGAAAACGATGAAACCAACGTCTTGAATCAAACGGTGACCGGAGCCGAGGAGTTCGGCCAGCCCATCGATGACGAACTCAAGGCGGGAGAAATTTCGATTCATAGCGACCTGCTGTTGCATGCTTCGGAACCAAACCAGTCCAAGAGGCGGCGCTGTGGTCTGACGCTGCGTTATTGTCCATCGAGCGTACGAGCGGAACTGGGATGGAACGCAAAAGGCGTGGTCGTCAGCGGAACGGACGAGTCCGGTCATTGGGCGAATCCGCGGCGTCCCGAGAGCGACTGATCGTCAATACTCCGGGGGCTTCGTCGCGGCTTCTCCTTCGCAGCCCCAAAGGGCGGCCCACCCCATGCTTAGCCGGACCTTGAAGCATTTCAATGGCTCGGTTCAGCTTGTCTCGCTGTGAAACATCTACGAGGCCTTCTCCTCGAGCGGTTGAAACACGACCAAAGTAGAGTGGATATCAAATTTGCCAAATTCTAAGCTGACTCGCTGGCTAAACCTTCGGCGTATGTCCCCCGGCTGGCAATCCCAATCGTCCTCATAACAGACAATGGGAATTCGCGCACAACTCACGGGGACTCTAGAAAAATGGTCGTTTCGAGTGGCAGATAATCCGGGAATGGTTTTCAGGCGCGAGTGGCCGGAGACCAGATGGTCCGGCAGCATAGCTACCGGCAATTCCATAAAACCTCCCCTGCATGTCCCCCGGAGGGAAATCACAATCGTCCTCATAACAGAGAGTCCGACGGCGAGTAAGCAAGGCCGGCGGGCGTGGAGTCTGTGATCGATCGGGTTGCCGGATCCGGGGCCGCGCGGCAACAGGTTACGGAGCTCTATGAAGCAACGCGTGCGGGCGTTCTCCGCTACCTGTTGAGTAGTGGACTGGACGAGGGGCGAGCCGAGGAAGTGATGCAGGAAGCTTTCTTACGCCTCTATTCCGCACTGCAGAGTGGTGAGGAATTGACCAATCCGACGGGCTGGTTGTTTCGAGTAGCGCACAACCTGGCAATGGATGTCATCAAGCACAAGCGGCCGGAGGCCGAGTGGTCCGATACGATCGCTGCCGCACTCGTCGAAAACGGTGTGGGCGCCGAGAAAGAGCTGTTGGTGAAGGAATGGAATGAGAGCTTTCAACGCGAGATACAGTCGCTTTCAAAACGGCAGCGCCTTTGCCTGGAGCTGCGGGCCCAGGGCTTGCGGTATGAGGAAATCGCCAAGCTGCTCAACATCAAGACCTCGACGGTCGCAGAACTTCTGCGGCGCGGGTTCGAGCGACTGAGAAGGTGGAATCAATGCCGGCCATAGAACATCCCGATGCGCACCCAGATGATGAACTCTTGAACTCCGTGCTGAACCGGCAACTGCCGCAGCCGGAATTGGAGAGGATTTTGGCGCATTTGGACGTTTGTCCGCGTTGCGATCGGCGCCTGGACGAACTCAATCCTGAGTTACGGCAGTATCGCATCCACTGCTCGGCTATCGAAAAGCGCCTGGAAGCACACGTTTGGCCTGACATTCAAACCGCCATGGAGCGCTTCGACAGCCAAGCGGCTTCTCGAGTGGAATCTCGCGCTAGAAAACCAGTTGCCCGGGTCTTCACGCGTCCGGCCCAGGTTTTGATGCGTCCGGCCCAGATTTTGATGCGTCCGGCATGGTTCGGCGCGCTCGCGGCGGCGGCATTGATTTGCGCCTTGCTGATTTGGCCGCGCTGGTTCCATTCTGAACTGCGTGCGGAAGTTCTGCTCGAAAAAGCACGCAAGGCTTCGGCAACACCATCTGCCCGTGCCAGGTTGCGTGTTACCACGAGCAAAGGCTCGTTTTTGCGCCCGGCCGTGTGGCACGGCGTGGCGAACAAATCTGGCGTGGAGGTGGAATTCGCCTCGGCACACTACGATTGGAGCGATCCGCTGAACGCGGTCTCCTACGCCGATTGGCGTAACCGCACCAAGCACAACGACACTGTTATTGTTGAGCGTAACCAGGTAACCGGACAGCCTGAGCGATACGCGGTTCAAACCGTCGCCGACGACAGCACCCTTCGCCAAGCCGCACTCACGTTGGACGCGCCCACGTTGTCGGCATCAAGCGCCAGATTTGTGTTCGCCGACCGGGAGTGGGTGGAAGTGACCCGCATTCCCGATGCGCCCGAAGAGGTCGCACCAGTTTCGCCGGTTACAGCTGTGGTTCCATCGGTGGGCGCATCAGCCGCGGCTGAGCTGCCTGTGATCGAGCGGGAGTTTCGTGTACGTGCCGCCATTGATCAGTTGCAAGCTCCGGCAGGCACACCGGTCCGGGTGGACGTGCAACCCGGCGGTGAGATTCTTGTGACGGCATATCATTTGTCTGCGGAACAGCAACGCAACCTGGAAGCGAGCCTGGCCGGTATAGCCGGTGTCACCATTCGCCAAGCCGGTCAAGATGCCGATGGACAACCGGCACTGGTGGCGCCTGAGCCGCCGGTTCCTACGGACTCCATCCTCAATGCGAGCGAATCGATTCTCTCTCGCGCCAGCTTGCTGAGCCAGCTTGCGGATCGTTTCCCACTGGACAAAGAGGCCGAGCTAAGCCTCCCAGAACGGAAGACGTTATGGGAAATGCGCGCACGGCACGCGCAGCAGATGGGCCGCGATATCGAAACTCTTGGCCGGTTGCTGGCGGGTAGTCGCCCGGTGGGAGCCGGTAAACTCGCCGGGGAAATTTCTACGGCGGACGCCAATTTCTCGGTTGCGGCAATGGTCCAAGCCGCCGGCAACGTCGATCATTTGGTGACCGCTCTTTATGCCGGCGGCGATGCTGGGGTGGATCCGGTCTCAGGTTGGCCGCAACTGACTGCGGAGCTCAACCAGCTTCGGCAATTCTGCCGGTCATACCAGAAGCTCGCCGAGCGTCGACTGGAGAATTCCAAGTGACCCGGCTCCCGCTGTGGGTCGCGGCATTCGGGGTGTGCGTGTCGCTGTGTGCCGCGGATGACGCGCGCTTGGAGGGGACGGTGCGCGATGTTTCCGGCGCTCGAGCGCCGCAGACGGTAGTCACCTGTCTTCAGGAAGAGACGGGATTTCGTTTTTCTACTATTTCCAACGGAATCGGCGAATACCGATTCGCTGTTCCGGAAGGCCACTACAAAATCGTCGCGCGACACGCCGGCTTCCGGGCCACCGCGCGCCTCGACATCCTCGCGGTGGCTGGCAAGGTGCGGCACGTGGATTTCACGCTCGAGCCGGGCAGCACCTTCGAAACCATTACCGTTCGCGACTCCGCCGAGCCAAGCGACTTGAACCGCGCTGGCAGTACTACACTGCCGCTCGCCGAACTGGCCGGTTCGCCCTTGAACGACCGTACGGTCTCGGGCCTTCTTCGCTTCTCTGCGGGCATTCTGATCACTCCCGCCAACAGCGGTGACCCGGGACAGTTCTCCAGTTTGGGCGCGCGTCCCAGCAGCAACATCTTCCTGGTGGACGGAATCAGCGCTAACAACGCAGTCAGCGGCGCCGGTTGGCCCAGCCTTCTCGCAAGCGGCAATCTCCCGGCCATGACCGCTCTTGGAACCACGCACAATCTGGCCCTCCTGGATTCGATCGATGACGTTCGCGTAGAAACTCAAGACTTCTCGGCTGGACCAGGCCACGTTGCCGGAGCCGCGGTCCTCATCCGGACTCGTTCCGGCTCCAACGAATTCCACGGTTCCAGCTTTTATAGCGGCCGGCCTTCCGTGCTGGCCTCGACCGACTGGTTCTCCAATACCTACAACCTGGGTCGCAACGTATCCACGTTGAACGACTTCGGTGGCTCATTGGGCGGTCCCTTGCAACGTGACCGCACGTTCTTTTTTCTCGCCGCCGAGCGGCTCGATCTGCGGCAGCGCTATGCCTGGATCACCACCGTTCCCTCGCTGACGGCTCGCTATTTCACCTCGGTGTCTGCGCCTCTGCAGGCGCTTTTGGATGAGTTTCCTCTGCCGAATGGTCCCGCCCTCGCGTTTGGCATCGGGGAATTGGTCGGTAGCAGCAGCCAACCCTCCGGTCTGGTCGCTGTGAATGCACGAATCGATCACGCGCTCACCACTAAAACACACACCTTTCTGCGCCTGGCGTTCACGCCTTCGTCCACCGAGGGCGGCTTGACGGAGCTTGATCGGACCCAATATCAAGATGCCGTTGCCGCTCTCGGTGTGACGCGGACCGGTAGTGCTTGGATTGAGGACACCCGCCTCAGCTTCAGCAGAAATCGGGCCTCTTCCACTTGGGCCCCCGGAGGCCAGACGCCGGCGCCCAGCTTCTATTCTCAATTCCCCAGTTTCGCCGCGGATTTTTCGACCATCACCGTGGGTGGCGCGGGGTCGGTCACCTCCGGGCAAGACGGCCGCAATCAGGAAGGTCAACTAGAAGCATCGTGGACGGCAACGCGGCAAGCCTCCGGGCACACGCTAAGCCTGGGGGCCGACTTCCTGAATTTGCGCCCGTCCCGCAATGCGCCAGCCTCCGACATTACGGTAGCTTTCGGCAGTCCCATCAGCGAATTCTCTGGGCCGCCTGCGCCAGTCTGGGCCACTCAGATCCACACGTTGGCCACCTCGGTTACGCTGCCGCAGCTTTCCCTGTTCGCACAGGACAACTGGCGAATCAATCCGCGCTTGAGCGTCACCTATGGAGTTCGTGCTCTCTGGAGCCGGACGCCATCTATCGCGGCGCAGCCGGGTCTGTACGCGCTGTCGGAAATGGACGGCACTGTCAACGCGGCGCCACTCACTTCCGCCGCGTCGTTGTGGCACGGCTGGCCTGTACGCCTGGACCCCGTCCTTGCGGCCGCCTGGCGTCTCCGCCGGCAGGGTGACACGATTCTGCGCGTTTCCTGGACGACGTTTCATGATAATTGGTCGGATTCCGCCACCGTGCCGCTCAACGGTGTCCCCTACCGCTCCGTCAGCACGCCGTTAGGGAACCTGAATCTGCTGGAAGCAAACCTCGGCTATGGATTTCTTTCTAGCTTTCGGCTTCCTGTGTATCAGCGTTGGAACGTAGCCGTGGAACACGCTTTCAACCGGCACGATTCCATCTCGATTTCATACTCGGGCATTGCCGGCGTCAATGAGCTTCGTCCCGAGACCAGCTTGGCCGTTCCCAACTTGGCGGCGCTGTCCTTCGCCTCGAACGACGGTAAGTCTATTTATAACAGTCTTAATTTTATCTACCGTCGTTCCCTGGCGAGGGGCCTCCAAGGCAGCCTGGCGTACTCGTGGTCTCACTCCATCGACCTCGGCTCATCCGATACGGCACTGTTCGCTCTCACGCCGGGGGTGCCGGCTACTTCCGATCGCGGAGATTCCGACTTTGACGTTCGCCAGACCCTGAGTGGTCAACTCTCCTACGCACTGCCGTTATGGAACCGCTTTGGATGGCTGGGGCGTTTAGCCTCCCGCTGGACTCTCGGCACGTTCGTGAGCGCCCGTACCGGATTTCCCATCGATATTCAACTCACGGAAACCGTCGATGGCTTAGCTATCGAAAACAATCGTCCGGCATTCACTTTGGGACAGCCTATTTGGATTTCCGGAGCCAACGCTCCTCCCACCCCGGCCGGGAATGTGCTGAGCGCTCCGGGTGGCTGGGTGTTGAATCGCTCGGCCTTTGCCTTACCCGGAGTGTCGCCCGCGGAAGTCCTTGGACGCAACGCCGTGCGGGGATTTGGCATGTGGCAGGCCGACATGTCGATCGAGCGGCCGATCAAAATCACAGAATCGATGCGGTTGAGCTTGCGCGTGGAAAGTTACAACGCTTTGAATCACGCTTTATTTGCCGACCCGCTTCGATATCTTAGCAATCCGTTGTTCGGATACGCGCAATCGCCTCTGGCTCTGATGCTCGGCAGCGGCAGCCCGGGGAGCGGCGCATCGCCGGCGTTCGAGCTAGGTGGACCACGTTCCTTCCAAGTGTCATTGCGCGTTCAGTTTTGAACGTTAAATCCAAGTGAGCAGTGTAATAAATACTTTCATCCAAGGAGAACTAGTAATGAAGAAACTCTCAGTTTACGCGATGTTTTTGGGCTTGGTCCTAGCCGGCAACGGCTTCGCCGAGCCCAAATACCATGCCAAATCTATTACCTGGCCCGGCTACTACGCCATCGGGTTTGTCTACATGAGCCCGGACGGAACGTGGGGCACCGGCACCGCTGTACCCAACAATAACGTGCTTCCATACATGATTCCGACGGTTTGTTTCGCTTATGAGAAAGGCGCCTTCAGAGTTGTTAACACTCCCGGGTTTTCTTGCGCCGCGGAAGCTGGGAACAGCTCAGGTGATTTCGTAGGCTATCTCATCGACTTGAATGAACTGGCCGCCCTCGGGAACCAGAATGCTACGCCGCCCAGTTATCAATATTTGCACTATTCCAAAGCCAAGGGGACATTTGACCCGATTCCAACCCTACCCAATTACACCACCGTTACACCCCCCTATCCACCGGCGAAGTTCATCGGCATGACAGACACGGGCGATATCTTTGGCGGTTACAGTGGACCGATCGACGGTAACACCTCTACGCTGTCGGCTGTGGTGTTCAAGTTGGAACCGCACGGCGCTCTCGTGCAATTACCCGGGACGGCTCAAGGCAACCTCAATACCATTTTCTACAGCGATAACAGAGGTGACGCTTTCGGATGTTCGCAAGCGGCCAACGGGACGCAGTGCGATTTTGTCGAATGGCCAGCCACCGGCGGAGTCAAGGACCTGAACATTAAGCAGCCAACCTTGAGTTACTACTACATCAATGCCAAGGGGCATTCGGTTGAGGTCTTGGGCAACTATCCAAATACCGACAATGAGTGCATCTTTTCCAACGGCGAGAAAAGCATCACCATCCCGCTCGCACCCACCGGCGCGTCCCATAAGTATTGCTCTGTCCTTCTCGCCGATACCGATGACATCATGGGTGTTTGGATTCCGCCCAATCAACCCGCTACCGCCGGCTTCTTGCCCTTCTACTACAACCCCAACTTGGCGAGGCCGGAGGATCTCACTTCTGTCACCGAGGGCTTGCCTAGCGGCACGATACTCCTCGCCGCGAATTTTGCCAACCAGACGAATGGCTTGGTGTGGGCCACCGGAAGTAGCTCTATACCGGGACCTCCGGGGGCATATGTACCCGGTGATCCGGATACGCTCTACCTGCTGACGCCCATCAAATCCGACTCCAAAAGTAGATAGCGAATTCAGTCCGCCGCGAAGACTCGTTCTCTGCGGCGGCATTTTTGTTTTTGCTTGCTGTCACTCGAAGCAGCGTTCGATCCGAGAAAAAATCGGTTCGCCACCCAATCGTAAATCTTTGTACGTCAACGTGGGGCAGACGCTTTTGTCTGCCAACCCCGCGCTCATGCCGAGTGCTAAGGAAGCTCCCATGAGCCCGCCGATTTTCAAGCTACCGCCCGCACTGGAACGTATCGCGAATCGCGTCTATTCGTTTCCACATGTCTCCATCGCGCGGTTCGAGCGACTGACCGAAGAAGAAGGCTGTGTGGTCGGGCGTTCCACAATCCGAGATCCGAACTTCGGAGTTCAACGTAATCGTCTTGCCGTGCGTATCCCAAATTGTTACTCGTCCGCTGAAAGCGCGAGCCGGCGCACCCCCGAAGGCAGGCGCCGCGGAATCTTCTTTGTAGTCCACTGATACTTTGGCAAGATCGGGTGTGAATCCATAATTTCGGCCCCGCTCCTCAGCAATCCCGCGAAAATACGTCAGCACGTCCGATTGCAACTGTTCGGTACTCAATAGGTGTTTACCATCCAGCCAGAAAAAAAACAGAAAGGAGTGATATTCAGCAGAATCAGTTTGGTCGAAGTTCGGCGAAAAGAAAGCGTCTTCGGACCCATGATAGGTGAGTTTCGACGTCCAAGGCAAAGGAAAGTGATAACGGGAATCGGCTGCCCAACTGCCGGGCACCGTGTACGAGAATGGATCGGACGCCGGATTCAAATGCGGTGGATACGGCGTTCGGACCAGTGCGATCTCCGATTGGCTGCCATCGGGTTTTACTACGGTGAGCCTCAGTGTCGCGCCGATGAGTCCGTGAATCTGCTGGATGATCGCGCTAAGTTCGCGTCCCGGCACCGGCACGCCGTCGACCGCAATCACGAAGTCGCCCGAGCGGACGCCGGCCTTGGCTGCGGGCAATCCTTCGATAGCCTGCAAAATGACAATTGGACCACGATGGCTCGGCAACAAAGTGTCGTCGAAGAGTTGAGCGATGGAAATTCCAACGGTGCCGCGGTTATCGTCCATGCTCCACCCCAGCCCGGACGATGCCAGCAGAATCAGACAAGCTAGAAAGAGATAGCGCATTGATTGATGTAAAACCATTGCGAGGAGGAATTCTTGCAATGGTTTAGCGCTGCCGACGGCTTGTGATACTGCGGGTGGGGCAGCGCCGTGCGCTGCCATGAACGAGTCCGGAACGTTTTCGCGCCCGCCACGTACAAGTAAAGAGAACCATGCAGCCACGTTCCAGCGCGTCCGGCGCTTCACCGTCACTTCCCTACCCCGGTGAGTCGCGGCGTGTTCTCCACCAGGTGGAGACCCCGGCGTTGAAGCTGGAAGAGAGGGTGTACGCATCCGGGCTCTCTGTCGCACGCCACTCCCACGACACCTCTAATTTTATTTACGTCATTGCGGGTTCCCATTGGGTCGGGCACAGCCGCGGCGGCGAAATCTGCGATCCCCGGACGGTGCGCTTCCTTCCCGCCGGAGAGCCTCACGAAATATATTTTCCGGTTGGCTGTACGTGCCTTCACGTCGAGCTGCGTCCGCCGATTTTAGAACTTGCTGCCGAGGATGGCCGCACCATTTGCGCACCGGGCGAACTCGCTCAGCCGTGCGCCGCAGCCTTAGGTGCGCGGCTGCACCGTGAGTTCCTGCAGAGAGACGACGTTTCCAGCCTGGGCATTGAAGCCGCGACCTTGCAGCTCCTGCTGACCGGTGGGCAAAGTTCAACTCCGCGCCGCGGCGGTGCCCCAGCCTGGTTGCTGCGCCTCCGGGAAATGCTGCGCGAACAGGAATACTCGCGTCTCACGCTCGCTGAACTCTCGCGCTGCGCCGGACGGCATCCGGTCCAGATCAGCCGCCAGTTCCATCACCATTTCGGCTGCACCATCAGTGAATATATGCGGCGAGTCCGCATTGCTCAAGCGCAATCGCTGCTGGCCCGCCCCGGCCTGGACATCGCGGAGATCGCGCTGGTTTGCGGATTTTTCGATCAGAGCCATTTCACCACCGTGTTCCGCAAACTTACGGGCATGCCGCCGCGCCGCTATCGCTCTTACATTTCGGGCAAGCGTTAGAAAGGGCATTTGCGCTCTGCCCACGCTGGCTGTACGATAGATCTCACCAATCCAGACATGGGCGAGCAATGGCAGCGTTTGCAGGACATCTTCGATCAGATTTGCGCGCTCGACGAGGACCGCCGCCGCGCTGCGCTTGACCAACAGTGCAACGGTGACGACCAACTGCGCGCCGAAGTTTTGCGCCTGCTCCAAGCGTACGATCAGGAACGCGCCGCCAACGCCGCAGGGAACGCGGCGCCCGCGGGAAGACGCTTCGGAGTTTGGGAAACCATCCGATTGTTGGCGCGCGGCGGCATGGGCGAGGTGTGGCTGGCCCAGCGCGCCGACGGGCAACATGAGCAGCGCGCCGCCCTGAAAATCCTGTCTCCCTATTTGGCCGCGCCCGATTCGCTCGACCGTTTCCGCCGCGAGCGCCAGTTCCTGGCCCGGCTCGAGCATCCTAACATCGCGCGCTTGTTGGATGGCGGCATGAGCCCTCGCGGCGAGCCGTACCTGGTGATGGAATACGTGGACGGCATCCGCCTGGATCATTATTGCGACCAGCATCACCTGACCATCCGGGCGCGGGTGGAATTGATGATCAAGGTTTGCGCGGCCGTGAACTCCGCGCATCAGTTTCTTGTAGTGCATCGGGATCTAAAGCCCGGCAATATTCTGGTGACCGAGGATGGCGAACCCAAGCTGCTGGATTTCGGCATCGCCAAAATGATCGATGCGGAGTCCGGCATTGAGCAGACCGCGACGGTCAATCTCTTCCTGACGCCGATGTACGCGAGTCCCGAGATCCTGCGCGGCGAGCCCGCCACAGTGGCCAGCGACGTTTATTCACTCGGCGTCGTCTTGTATGAATTGTTGACCGGACGCCGCCCCTTCGGCACCTCGAATGCTTTCCCGGCTGCGGAACTGGAGCGCGCGCTGCACGAAACCGCCCCGGCGCGGCCATCGCAAGTAACCGAAGCCGCCGCCGAGCAGCGTTCCACAACTCCCACGCGTCTGCGCCAGATACTGGAAGGCGACTTGACTACCATCCTGAATAAAGCCTTGCAGCACGATCCCGCGCAGCGCTACCAATCTTCGGAACGCCTGGCCGAGGACCTGACTCTGTACCTGACCAACCGGCCCATCCTGGCGCGTCCGCAGACACTGCACTATCGCGCGGTGAAATTCGTTTCCCGGCACCGCCTGACCGTGGGACTGGCCGCCTTAACTCTGCTTGGAATCGCCATCGGCGTGGCTTCCACCATCACGGAAAAGCGCGTTGCCGAGCGGCGCTTTGAGGAAGTCCGGCGCCTGGCGCACTACGTGCTCTTCAACCTCTACGACGATGTCAGCAACCTGAGCGGCTCCGCCAAGGTCCGCGCCGAAATGGCCAATCGCGCTACCGACTACCTGAACACGTTATCGCGCGAAGCGCAAAACGATCGCGGACTGCGGTTGGAATTGGCTGACGGATACCTCCGTCTCGGGGACATCCAAGGCAACATGTTCCGCACAAACTTGGGCGACACGCGTGCCGCTCTGGGTACCTATCAGAAAGGTCTTGATCTGCTCGATCCGCTGCGCAACGATCCGGGGGCGGTGCGCTTACGCATTTTGATCCAGCTGCATCGTGCGCAGGCCACCGACGCTAAGGGTGCTACCGAAAACGCCTTCGATGGTCTCCGCGGCGCCGTCGAGCGTCTCGAAGAACTTGCTGGTACTCCGCCCTCGGTGGAAGACGATTATCAACTGGGCCAGGCTTACAGCTTGTTGGGCGCGCTGGTGCAACAACACGGCGGCTGGGTGAGATTGTCCGGAGGCAGCGGCGCCGAATTCGACCGTGCAGAGGCGCACCTACGCCGTGCCGTCGTCTCTCAACCGTCGGAGCCCAACTATGCTTATGCGCTCGCGGAGCTGCTCGACCGGCGTGCGCAATTGTACGCCTCGCTGCAACCTCAGCGAACTATTACGTACGAACAGCAGGCCGTGGAGGTTTTGAATCAAGTCCGCGAGCCGAATCGTAGCTATCCATCCTTCCGAATCCTGCTCGCCAGAGTTCGCACCAATATGCTTTTCGCCTACGGCCAGCTCAATCAATTCGATGCGGCTACGGAGCAGGCGGGGATGGCCGAGCAAATTTATTCGCCGCTGATCGCAGCCAGCCCTCAAGATCGTGACGTGCGCTACAGGTTAGCAGTTCTGCGGCGCGTCGCGGGCATAGTGAATGCGTACGCCAAACGCTGGAGCGAATCGGCGGATGCTTTCGCCAAGGCCATCGCCGATTATGACATGCTGCTTCAAAGCGGTCCGAATCTGCAGTATCGCGGATATCGGGCTGAGTTGCGAATGCGGATGGCCGATGATTTATGGGAAGCCAACCGGAGGCCGGAAGCAGAAGCCGCTGCCCGGGCGGGCCTCGCGGAATTTCGAGAGCTCGTCAACTCCCCGGATGCCAAGTTCCCCCTGCTCCGCCAAGCCGCCGGCTATCTACTATTCACGGAAGTGCAGGACCTCCGGAATCCAAAAGAGGCTTTGGAATGGGCGGAGCGCGCAAAATCCAGTGCCGCCGATCCGTTTCAATTGCACGAGCTTCTGGCAGCCGCCTACGCCGAGAATCATCGGTATCGCGAGGCCGCGGATATGGAACGCAAAGCCATCCACGATCTTCCTCCCGTGAAGCCAGGCGAAGCGCCCAGCCGCGCCCGGCTGAACAATGAAGCCACCCTCGCCGAATACGAGCGCGCTGCAAAATCTGCCGGGCAGTAACCAGCTATACTCACTCTCACCAGCAACATGAAAAACATCTGGCCGGTATACGCGCAACATCCCTGGATCATACACCTAGACAACCCACTCGAGGCGGTGTCTTTTGTACCGAATTCCGCCCTTGCCGCATCTAATAGGATGGAGGTGTCCAATGGCATTCCGAACTGGATCATCAGCTTACCGATCGGTCGCTGTTATTTGTTCATTGCTACTCGCCGCCTGCTTCGGCTTGGCACAGCAGCCTCAAAATGCTCCGCCGCAGCAGCAGCAGCAACAGACCGGACCATTGCTTTCGCCGGACCAGTTGGACAATCTGGTCGCACCCATTGCCTTATATCCCGATCCGGTGCTCAGCCAAGTGCTGGCCGCAAGCACGTACCCGCTTGAGATCGTCGAAGTGCAGCAGTGGTTACAGCACAACAGTAACCTGCACGGTCAGCCATTAATGGACGCCGCCAAGCAGCAGAACTGGGACCCGAGCGTTCAGGCTCTGGTTGCGTTGCCGGATGCACTCCATTTACTGAGCAGCGACGTCCGCTGGACCACCGACCTGGGCAATGCGTTCCTGGCTCAACAGAATGATGTGATGAACGCCGTGCAGCGCATGCGTGCCCGCGCTCGCTCCAATGGCAAGCTCAACAGTACGCAGCAACAAGTGGTCACCATGGAAAACCAAGGCGGCCAGAGCGCCATTGAAATCCAGCCGGCCGACCCTCAAGTGGTGTACGTTCCCGTTTACAATCCAGCTTATGTGTGGGGTCCACCGGCATGGGGCGTTTATCCGAGCCTGTGGTATCCAGGTTTCGGATTTGGGTTCGGATTCGGCCCAGGCATTTATATCGGCTCGTTTTTCCCTGGTTGGGGTGGTTGGGGTGGTTGGGGTGGTTGGGGTTGGGGATGCGGCTGGTTCGGCGGCGGCCTGTTCCTGAATGTAGGATTCTTCAATCATTACGGATTCCATGGCGGGTTCGGTGGTGGCTTCGGAGGCAGAAACTTTGGTGCCGGCCGCGTGGCCTGGAACCATGATCCTGCTCACCGCATGGGCGTTGCTTATTCGAACCGAGCCGTGGCGAGCAGATACGGCCAGTCCCAATCCCGGGCCGTCCAGTCCAATCGAACGACTTCGAATCGGACCGCCTCAAGTAGTCGGACCAGCCCGAATGCCACTCGATCCTCATCGGCAGGCGGCGGCTGGCAACATATGAATGGCAGCAACTCCGCCGCGAGAGCCGGATCACAAACTGCTCGAAGCTCGACAGCATCTGGCTATCGTGGATCGACCAGCAATGCGTATCGCGGTTCAAGCAGTAGCGCATATCGTGGTTCTAACAGCAGCGCGAACAGCCGGTCTTTCAGGCCAGCCTACTCCGCTCCGCGCCAGTCCTCTGCGGCACCGCGTTCTTACTCCGCCCCGCGCTCTTCCTCAGCGCCGCGTTCCAGCAGCCACGGATTCTCCGGCGGCGGCCATTCCAGCTCTTCAGGCGGGCATTCGGGTTCCTCTGGCGGCCATTCCGGAGGTGGTGGGGGCGGGGGAGGACACCATCGCTGAACGGCGAAAATGCACCACAGCCAGTGAGCCCCCCGGCTCAGCCAGCGGCCGCGGTTTCCGAACCGCAAGCGTAAGAAGCCGTGAAACAATAGGCGAAGGCACCGACTCCCTCACGGTCGCGGTTCGGCTCCGTTACCGAACCGCGAGCGTAAGCGACCGGTGCTTTTGATTTCTTTCACAGCCCGGAAATTGCGGTTCTTGCCCCCAAAACCGCAACGAACCCGTATAGCATGAGAAGCGTGGACCTTCCTGTAAACCCGCCGATCTTGCCCATGCTCTCGAAACGAATCGATGAATTGCCGTCCAGTGGGGATTTGATCTTCGAGCCGAAGTGGGATGGATTCCGCGCTCTGGTCTTTCGCGATGGAGATGAGATCTTCATCCAAAGCCGCGACGAAAAATCACTGAATCGGTATTTTCCTGAGCTGCTCGATCCTCTGCGTGCGCATTTGCCCAATCGCTCAGTGCTGGACGGCGAAATCGTGCTGGCCAAAGATGGCTGCCTTGATTTCGAGGCGCTCCAGCTTCGCCTGCATCCGGCTGCCTCGCGCGTGAAGCTGCTGTCTCGGGAAATCCCGGCATCCGTGGTGTTCTTCGACCTGCTCTCGGAGGGCGACCGGGATTTACGCGGCGAGCCTTTCGAACGGCGCCGCCAGCAGTTGGAATCGCTACTCGCGTCCGCCGCGCCACCCATCCATCTGACGCCTGCCACACGCGATATGACTATCGCCGCGGATTGGTTTAGCCGCTTTGAAGGCGCGGGACTGGATGGCGTTATGGCCAAGCCGATATCAGGCGCCTATGAGCCCGGCAAGCGCGTGATGCTCAAAGTGAAACATGAGCGCGATTGCGACTGCGTGGTGGCCGGCTTTCGATGGCACAGGAAACGTGAGAAAAGTGAGCATGCTGAGCATGGTGAGCAGCAGGCCGTCGGTTCACTGCTGCTCGGCTTATTCGACCATTCGGGCGCTTTGCAGCACGTGGGCGTCTGCGCCAGCTTCAGCCAGGAGAAGCGCCTGGAACTGGTAGAATTTCTCGCGCCCTATCGCGAGGACGCTCTTCGCAATCATCCTTGGAAGGCCTGGGCTGCGGCCGGCGAAGAAGGACATCGGATCCCAGGGGGCCAAAGCCGCTGGAGTCAAGGCAAGGATCTGTCGTGGGAGCCCTTGCGTCCCGAGCTGGTACTGGAAGTTGCTTACGAACACATGCAGGGTTCGCGCTTCCGTCATATGGCGCAATTTCGAAGATGGCGCACCGATAGAAAACCGGCCGAATGTAGCTATGCCCAACTCGAAGTAGTCCCCCCACAAGAGCTAATGGAAATCTTCGGCGCGTAGTGTAGCAGCTAGTGGAGCAGCGCCGTGCGCTGCTTGCGGCAGATAGTGGTGCAGCGCCATGCGCTGCTTGCGTCAGACAGTGGAGCAGCGCCATGCGCTGCTTGCGTCAGCGCCGCCCCTTCCGCCACTCCCGCGTAGGATCGTCATCCGGATCCGGAGTTTCCTCGGCCGGCCGCAGCTCTTCGGGCACATGCCGCAGATTCACCCGGACCCGCGTCCAAGTGGACGATCGCCCCCGCATAGAATCCACCAACACATCATCCACGGCCAGAAATCCCGCCGCCTGTGGATGTCTGCTCTTCCATCTTTCCAGCCCCGCAAGCGCTGCATCTTTGCTAGGCGAGTTTGCCACCACCACTAATGGCATCTTCGTCCGCGGCTTTTTTGCGGCAGCGGACTTGGCGCGCGATGGCGCAACCCGCGGGGCCTCGCCTTCCATTTTGCGAAAATGCGGAGGCCAGGGCGCATCGCCGATGCCGGCCGCCTCGTCGCTGGCCGCCAGCTCCAGCAATTTCTCGATCGAACCCCGAGCGGCGTCCATGCCCGCATGTGGATCGCCTAGCTCGGCGAACCGCTTCGGAATGGTGAGCACTGTAAAATCCTGCGGATCGCAATCGGGGACCTCGTGCCAGTCGAGCGGTGTGGAAACACGCGCGTCGGCGAGCGGCCGCACCGAATATGCCGAGCATGTCGTTCGGTCCTTGGCATTCTGGTTGTAATCCAGGAACACGCCGTGCCGTTCCTCTTTCCACCATTTCGAACTTGCCAGGGCAGGCGCACGCCGCTCCACCGCGCGCGACAAAGCCAGCGCCGCGCGGCGTACCTCGCTGAAGTTCCAGCGTGGTTCAATCCGTACAATTACGTGCATCCCCCGTGAACCGCTGGTTTTGGGCCAACCGCGCAGCCCGGCCTCCTCGAGAAGCGTTTTCACCTCCAGTGCCACCCTCCGCACGTCTGCCCACTCCACGCCGGGCCCCGGATCGAGATCCACCCGCAATTCGTCCGGATGGTCGAGATCACCGGAGCGCACCGGGTGCGGGTGCAGCTCGATGCAGCCCAAGTTCACAATCCAGGCCAGTCCGGCCGCATCATCAATCACTAGCTCCTCTGCGGTCCGGCCCGAAGGAAACGACAGTGTTATCGTCCGCAACCACTCCGGCCGTTCGGTGGGAGCCCGCTTCTGATAAAACGCCTCGCCCTCAGCGCCATTCACGAATCGCTTCAACACTATGGGACGGTCCTGAATTCCTTGCAGCGCTCCCGGCGCGATGGACAGGTAATACCGCACCAGCTCGAGTTTCGACAGCTTTACCTGCCGAGAAAAATAAGGCTTGTCCGGGTGCGTCACGCGGACCTCGCGTCCCCCGATCACGAGCAATTCGCTGGCGTCATTTCCCACAAACACAGGCTACAACTAAGCAAACCGTACTTGCCATCCTACGCTTGATAAATGTCGTGCGGTATTTCTAACGTTCTGAAACGTATAATGAGGCGCCACTTATTTTGACGGCGTAGCGGACGCCGGCAGCATGTTTCTGATTGCCGCAATGCGCCAACCATCTGAGCCGCGTCTTAGGAGCAATGTCGTCCACATCGAGCGGTTTCCACCGCCAGCGATTCCGCTGATTTCGTAACGTCCATCCGCGATCGCTACATCCGGTGCAACAAACCGGACCGACACCACAGTAATGCTCCGTTTACCGCCCGAGCTCTGAGAGCTGGCCATGCTACCGCGCACCACTTCGCCGCGTCCTTTGCGCCATTCGCCGGTAGAGACCAGTTGATCGGCGTCGCTGGTAAACAATACTTCAATCGCATGCGCGTCCATACTCTCGCGCGCATCCACATACTTCTGAACAACCGCTCGAATCGCTGCATCGTCGTCTTGCGCAATCAGCAAAGCGGCCGGGATGAACATCAGCCATAATAGCCAGATGAACCGCTGTCTTCCCCTGTCCATCGTCATTGTGTGCCTTTTCACCACTGTCTCCTGTACCTCCCGTTCTGTGGCTGGTTCAACCATCCCGAATCGTACCATCACAGTTGCGCAGTCAGGAAACGCAGACATCATCGGTTCGGATAGCGCGTCCCTACAAAAAGCAGCGGATATGCTTCACCCAGGCGATACGCTAATCATCGGTCCGGGCACGTATCAGATGGACGCGAGCCTCTTGATCCCATCCAACGTCACAGTGCGCGGCACTGCCGGGAAAACGATTCTGCTGAAAAGTCCCGGCGTAGAAAGCGCCCTCACCGAAGACGCCGATTTTGGCGAGAGTTACCTGGTCGCGGCGAACCCAGAACGATTCCACCCAGGCATGGGCGTGGAGATTTCGGACGACACATTGAAGGAGGGTTGGGACGTATCGATTTCAAAAGTCGTGGCCGTTCACGATCACATGCTTCAAATCAGCCCGCCCACCGTCCGCGATTACGACCTGGAAAAAAAGCACGCGCGCATCCGCAATACCTACCCGATGCTATGCGCGATGAACGCGGAAAACGTCACACTCGAGGATCTAACGGTGGATGGAAACAAAGCAGCGAATTCCTACCTGGACGGCTGCCGCGGCGGCGCCATCTATCTTTACAACGTGCGCAACATCACCGTGAAGAACTGCGTGGCACGCAACTACAACGGCGACGGCATCTCATTTCAAATCTCCGACAACGTCCATGTTTTAAACAGCGAATCCTACGGGCAGACGGGCTATGGCGTCCACCCGGGTACGGGCAGCGCGAACTCCGTGGTGGAGCACTGCCAATTGCACAACAACGGCGATATCGGCCTTTTTCTATGCTGGCGAGTCCGTCACGGCCAGTTCCGCGACAACGTCATCCAAGACAACGGCCACTATGGCATTTCCATCGGCCACAAGGACACCGACAACGAATTCACGAACAACACCATCGCGCGGAACGGCGTGAGCGGCGTCTATTTTCGCGAAGAGACCGCCGAGAACAGCGGCAATCGTAATACCTTTCGCAACAATAAGGTGTTGGACAATGGCAGCTACGGATTCTACATCGCGAAACGCGTGACCGATACCGTCATCGAAGGCAACGAAATTCGCGATGCGCACGGCCATGCAGTATACAAAGCCGCAGGCGCTGGTTCCGTCCGCCTGGAAAACAACAAGTAAATCCATCGTGGCGCAGGCACTCCTGCCTGCAGCGTCGGCACTCATGCCGACGAACATGCAAAAATAGTGAATGCGGTCATCAACGTCATTGCCTGGGCGCTTTTGGTGCCTGATCGCTGCTACCTTCCTCGGATTTCTCGGCTTCGGCACCGTCCTGCCGGCGCTCGCTCCGCATGTACGGCACGACCTGGGTGGTTCCGACCGCACCGTCGGATTCGTGATCGGAACCTTCTCGGTAGTGGCCTTGTGCAGCCGCCTCTTCGCCGGCCGCCTGGCCGATCACAAAGGCCGTAAGCGCGCGTTTCTCACCGGCCTCGGAAGTTGCACCCTCGCCGGCGTCGCGTACCTTTTGCCCTGGGGCATCGGCGGCATTTACTTTGGTCGCGCATTGCAAGGTATCGGCGAGGCCTGTCTCTACATCGGCGCCGCGGCCTGGGCGGTGGAAGTGGCTGGCGTGCATCGTAGCGCGCGGGCTTTGGGATATTTGAGCAGCGGCATATGGGGCGGCATCGCCGCTGGGCCGCTCATCGGCCAAGTGCTCGGCTCATTCAACAACGCCGCGCGCTTCCAGATCTTCGCCGCGCTCACGGCGGCAACGCTGCTTAGCCAGGTACCTGAGGATTACCGGCCCTCCGCGCACCCCCGCCCGCGCGGATGGATGCGCCGTTCGCTAATCCCCGCCGGATTTGCGGTCGGATTCGTCAACGTTCACTATCCCGTGATCACCGGTTTTCTCATCCTGTCCCTGGCGCGCCGCCCCCATGCCGGCCCCGCGGCGTTTTCGGCCTACGCTGCGCTGGTTCTGCTCTCGCGATTCTTCCTCGGCGGTTTGCCGGATCGCATTCATCCCCGCATCACTTTCTATACCGGCTTGGTATGCATGGCGCTGGGCCTGGGCATTTTGGCCACTGGACCAATCTTGATTTGGGCCGTGATTGCCGCTGGTTTGTTGGGATTCGGATTCTCCTTCCCGTGGTCTTCCGTTGCATCCACAGTGTTGCGCCGCACGCCGCCCGGCGATCATGGATCCGCCGTGAGTCTACTCAGCGCCTTCTACGATCTATTCGTGGGCATAAGCTCGTTTTCAGCCGGACTGCTGGCCAACCGGTTTGGATATGCGTCGGCCTTCGTGTTGGCCATCGCGTCCTTGGGCGCCGCCGCCATCGTGGGCCGATTCGTGTTCCAAAGCGCGGATCATTCCGATCCCAACTCCAAGCCTGCCGCGCTCGAACCAGTGCCGGTCGAAACCGAAGATTAAGCCTCTTGACAACTCCCCAAGTGTAGAGTACATTTAACCGTGTGGTTACTTAACCTATTGGTTTAATGCATGGAAGATCAACTTAGCGCCACTTTCGCCGCCCTGGCCGACCCCACCCGCCGCGCCATCCTGTCACGCCTGTCTCTAGGCGAGGCTCCGGTCAACGAACTGGCTCAGCCTTTCCGCATGAGCCTGCCCGCCGTCTCCAAGCACCTTAAAGTATTGGAGCGCGCCGGCTTGATCGCGCGTGGACGCGAAGCCCAGTGGAGACCATGCCGGCTGGCGGCCAGTCCGCTCAAGGATGTTGCCGATTGGGTGGAACACTACCGCGGCTTCTGGGAGCAAAGTTTCGATCGTTTAGACGCCTATCTGCGCGAGGAGATCAAGAAGGAGAAAAAGCATGCCCGTAAGCAACACAAGCGCTAAAGCTTCCTCAGACATCACGGATCGCGAACTGATTTTCACGCGAGTCTTCGATGCTCCGCGCGACCTGGTCTTCAAAGCCTGGACTGATCCAAGGCACATTATGCAGTGGTGGGGACCCAAGGGATTCACAACATCGGTTTACGAAATGGATGTGAGGCCCGGCGGCGTCTGGCGGCTGACCATGCGTGGCCCCGACGGCATCGACTACAAAAATAGGATCATTTTTCTCGAAGTAGTGAAACCGGAGCGTCTCGTATTCAAACACGAGCCGGACGAGGGATCGGAGCCCGTGGGTCACGAAACCACCGTGACGTTTGCCAAAGAAGGCGCTAAGACCAGACTCACCATGCGGCTGCTTTTCCCGTCCACCGCGGAACGCGAGCGCATTATCAAAAAGTACGGTGCCGTTGAAGGTGCGAAACAAACTCTCGCCAAGCTGGCGGAGTACCTGCAGATAATGGCTCCGGGTGCGGACATCCAGCTGCCTGAACTTGTGATCACCCGCGTGTACCACGCGCCGCGCCAACTGGTCTTCAAAGCCTGGACCGATGCGGAACGCCTGAAACGCTGGTGGGGACCCAATGGATTTACCAATGTCGTCTGCGAACTGGACCCGCGCCCCGGCGGGATCGTTCGAATTCACATGCGCGCTCCCGACGGAACCGTGTATCCAAATGAGGGCGTGGTTCAAGAAATCGTCCCGCCCGAAAAGCTAGTTTTGGTCATGGGCGTCCGAGACCAGCAAGGCAATATAATTCTCGAAGGTGTCTCCACCGTGACCTTCACCGAGCAAGCCGGGAAAACCACCCTCGCCTTGCGGGCGCGCATCACGAAGGCCACCACTGAGGTAGCCGCGATGCACATCCGCGGCATGGAACAGGGCTGGAGCCAGTCGCTGGATCACCTGGCTGCAGAGCTGGCAACCGCATCCAAGGAGCATGCGTCATGATCGAAACCATCCGGACGTTCTTGAACGACCTTAAATTCGCGGCGCGCACGCTAGCGCGCTCGAAAGGTCTTACCATCACCGTGATCGTAACGCTCGCGCTCGGTATTGGAGCCAACGCCGCCATCTTCAGCCTGGTCCGCGGAGTCCTGCTGCGTCCGCTGGTGAACCGTGACGAAGATCGGCTGATCTACATTCACCAAAGCGCGCGCGGCATCGGTGTCCAAGACACTGCGTTCTCGGTCCCGGAAATTCAGGATCTGCGCGCTGGCGTCAAGACCATCAGCGCTTTCGGCGATTTCTCCACCATCGGGTTCGCCATGGTGGGCTTGGGCGAGCCGCGCGAAGTCCAAGCGGGAGTGGTGGGTGGAACGTACTTCGACGTAATGGGGCTGCACCCGGTGCTTGGGCGCCTGCTCGACATGCGCGACGACGGACCCAAAGCGTCGGGCGCCGTGGTTTTGACTTATCGTTTTTGGAGGACCGGGCTCAAGAGCGATCCCACCGTGATCGGCAAAACCATCCGGCTGGGTGAGCGCTCAGCCACCATTGTCGGCGTGCTGGAACCGTCCATACCGTACCCGGCCGAAACCGAAATCATCGCCAACGTTGTCACCAGTCCGCATCATCTCTCCGCCACCATGGTCACCGGACGCGTCCATCGGATGACGGAATTATTCGGCCGCCTCGCGCCGGGCGTGAGTCTCGAACAGGCCCGCGCTGAGCTGCGAGTGGTTCACGCAGCCATGATCAAGCAACATCCGGAGGCCTATTCGCCGAAAGCGGACGTCCGTATCGACGCCGTGCTTCTGCGCGATCAAATCACCTCGCGCGCCAGAACCGTATTGCTGGTGCTGATGGCGGCATCGGTGCTGGTCTTCGTGATCGCGTGCTCGAACATCGCCAACCTGATTCTCGCCCGGACCATTCGGCGCGAAGGTGAGCTGTCCATCCGCGCCGCGCTCGGCGCCAGCACTGGCGCATTGCGGCGGACGCTGCTCGCGGAAAGCCTGCTGTTGTGCGGCGCCGGCGCGACGCTGGGCGTCCTGAGCGCACGGCCTATGGTGGCTATCCTGGCGCGCTACGCTTCCCGCTTCTCGGTTCGCGCACTCGATCTAACAGTGGATTCCAGCATGCTCTGGGTTGGCGCCGCGCTGGCCGTGGTCGCGGCCGTGTTCCTGGCCTTTGTCCCGCGTCTGCCATCCGCCAACGCTTCCCATGGATTTGGCCTCGCCAACGGCAACCTCCGGATCACCGGCAGCGCGAATCGGCGCCTGCGCGTTTTCGCCATCACACAAATCGCCGCATCCTTTGTCTTACTGGCCGGCGCCAGCATGCTAGTGAAGACGCTGCTGGCTCTCCAAGCCGCGCCAACCGGATTCGATACGCACCACGTGCTCGCCATCAACGTGCCGGTAATGTCTTACGGAAAGACACCGGATCAGGTCACGGGTTTCTACCAGGAAACCATACGACGCATCACCTCGCTGCCAGGCGTGGACGCGGTCGCCGTCGGCACGGCAGTCCCGTGGCGCGATGTCCGCTACGCCGGCCTCGCATTTTCGTTCTCGGCCGACGGCCATGTCCGCGCGCCAGGCGAAGATGATCCGCGCGCGCTTATGCGTGTGATCTCGCCAGGGTTCTTTGCTACTCTCGGCGTACCGATCATCGCCGGACGCGATTTCAACGATGCCGATCGCCGCGGTGGCGAGTCCGTCGTCATCATCAGCCAAAGCGTGGCCCAGCGCATGTTCCCCAATCAGGATGCCGTCAATCGCCATGTGATGTGGACGGATCCGGTGATCAAATTCATCGACCTCAGCGACGCGCCTCGCCGTATCGTGGGAGTCACAGCCGACATGGACGACGAAAATGTGGTGCCGGGCCCCGCGCTCACCGTGTATCAACCTCTGACCCAGCAGCCGGGCTGGGCCGGGCGGCTGTTCATTCACGTTCACTTGAATCCGTACACATTGGTGTCACCGGTCACCAAAATGATCCGCGATATTTCCGCGGATCAGGTAGTGGAGCGTGCCGCCACGCTCGAAGACATCCGCGCTGAAGTCTTGACACCGGATCGCTTGAACACGCTGGTATTCGGCGGCTTCGCCGGAGTGGCGCTAGCCATTGCAATCGTAGGCGTGGCCGGCGTGCTGGCGTTTTCCGTCAGTGGCCGGACGCGCGAGTTCGGCATCCGGCTAGCCATCGGATCCGCGCCGGCGCGCATCCTGACGGGCGTTATCGCGGAAGGGATCGTAATCGCCGCGGGCGGCATCCTAGCCGGCGCGTTGTGCGGGTATGCCTTGGGAAGTCTGGCGATGAGCAGTTTCCCGGATATGCGAATGCCCGACGCTGTACCGGTTGTCGGCTCGGCTCTGATCCTGCTGGCCGCGGCCCTAGTAGCCTCGGTGCTCCCGGCAGCCCGAGCCGCCCGCGTAGACGTAATGCAAGCGCTGCGTTCCGACTGAATTGGCACAGCAGTGGGGCAGCGCCATGCGCTGCCAACCTTCTTATTGCACGCTGGCCAACGGCCGCAACCTTCGCGCATTCGCCGGACCCCGCAAATGTTGCAGCGCCTTGCTCTCGATCTGCCGGATGCGCTCCCGCGTCAAACCGAAATTCTGAGCGATCTCTTCCAGCGTGTGCTCGCGATCGAACCCGATCCCGAACCGCATCCGAACCACCTTCTCTTCGCTTGGCGAGAGTGTCTTCAGCACATCAGCGGTCTCCGCCCGAACGTTCTTCTCAAACACTGCGTCCGTCAGCGAACTCATGGTCCGATCCTGCAGCAGATCGCCCAAAGCCGACTCGCCATCTTTACCGATCGGCAGATCCAGCGACACCGGATCCCGCGAAATGGTCCGTAGCTCCTCAATTTTGTGCGCCGACGTGTTCAGCCGTTTTCCAATCTCTTCATTCGTTGGAGTCCGGTTCAGCTCTTTTTCCAGCTCGCGCAGCGTCCACACGAACTTGTTCAGGCTCTCATTCATGTGCACCGGAATCCGGATGGTCCGCGATTTGTCCGCGATCGCTCGCGTCACCGCCTGCCGGATCCACCACGTGGCGTATGTCGAAAATTTGTACCCAAGTTTGTAATTGAACTTCTCCGCGGCGCGCATCAGGCCGATATTGCCTTCCTGGATCAAATCCAGCAGATGCAATCCGCGATTCACGTATTTCTTGGCGATCGAAACCACCAGGCGAAGATTGGCCTCCACCAGCGCCTTCCTCGCCGTCCGCGCTTCCATCTCACCCTGCCGCGCCGTTAGAAGCCAGCGCCGCATTTGACGCAGGTCCGCACCCGCCGCAGCCTGCCGATCCCGAATCGTCCGTTTCAGATCACGCAGCTCCGCGGCCGATTTATTCCGGCCTGCCAGTCTCCTTTCCAGTTCGCCGATTTCTTCCGCGGCGCGTTCCAAGGCGATCCGGAATTCTCCCCACTGATCGGCCTGGAAGGGAATTCTCCGCATCTCTTGCGAACTCTTCACCGCCAGCCGCACTGTCTGCCTTCGCAATTTCACGCGCAGCCCCGGCTTGCTTTTTGGCGCCGAAACAGATTTTCCCTCGAGAGCCAAAAGTTCGCGCTCCACTTCAACCAGTTTCTTGAAGCGCCGCGTAGCTTCCCCACGGGCACGCCGTTTCCCAGCCTCATCGGCTCCACCCACGCTCGCCACATCCTCCAGCCGGACCTTCCCCGCCCCGATGTCCTCGAAAAGGATAACGGCCATCTTCCGCACTAGCGCCGACCGCGAAATCGCCTTCAGCATCCGCTGGTTGCCCCGCTCCATGCGCCGCGCCAGGTCGATCTCGGCCTGCTTAGTCAGCAAACGTACGGATCCCATCTCCCTCAGGTACACCCGTACCGGATCGTCCGTATGCTCGGAACGCTCCTCCGCAACCTCCTGCGCGGCGGGCTCAGCATCCTCTTGCGGCTCCGCATCCAGAAAATCAGCCTGTATGCCCAGCGACAAAGCATCCGCGGAATCTACCAGAATATTTTCGTTAAATTGTTGCATCTATTGGTTTTATGAGTGACTCAGACCCCCGTAAGTGCCGGGAGCGTAGCACGGCCCACATCCCTTTGATGCAATGCAGGTTGATTTAGTTGCAAGCGTGGGGCAGGATGCCATCCTGCTTCGGTTGTCAACCGCGCAACTATTCCTGACTCCAACGCCGTCCGGTCAGAGCCAGGCGACCTGGACCTCCTCCACCACCGACGTGCGAGCCTTGCAGAAGGCATCCAACCCGTCCGACAGAATCGCGAGCTCGTGGTTTACGACCAGCTCATTCACCGTAGATCTGAACATCACGGACTCGAACATCCACCAGGTAGCAGTGTATTGCTTGGACTGGGACACAACCGCGCGAAGGGAGACGGTAGACATCGAGGATGTGAACGGGAACGTTCTGAGCAGCCAGAGCCTGACGAGCAGCTTCAATGGCGGCGTTTACCTAGTCTGGAACATTAGCGGACACGTGAGGATGCGAGTGACACTAACAGGCGGTGTGAACGCCGTGATCTCGGGGAGGTTCTTCGACGTCAGCAACGGCAGCGGCGACGGCGGCCTTCCCCCGGGCACGGTGGCAACCATCTATGCCTACGACATTCTGAATCACCTGACCAGCGTCAGCATGCCGCGCGGCTCCAACACCCAAACCCGCTCCTTCAACTACACCAGCGGTACCACCGTCGGCATCAACCTGCTCAGCGCCACAAATCCGGAAAATGGCACGGTTACCTACACCTACAATTCCGACAACACAATCCACACCAAGACGGACGCCAAGGGCCAGGTGTTCACCTACGCCTACGACGGCTACAAACGTGTCACCCAGATCAGCGTAGGCAGCACCTCGCTACGCACCTTCATGTACGACACCAACACGCTGGACGGCACCTTCTCGGGATCGTACACCAAAGGCCGCTTAGTAGCTGTCCAAAATGCCCAGTTCAACGCGCCCGGCACAGGTGCGGTCACCGCGCTTCAATTCACAGAAATGTACGGCTACACCAAGGCCGGTCAGGTCAGCGGGAAGCGCCTGCAGTCCAACCAAACCCTCACCGGCGGAACTGTCAAAACCCTCAACATGGACGCCACCTACGCCTACGACAGCGAGGGTAAAATGACATCAATGGCCTACCCCACCACATACGCCTGGAACGGCAGCGCGCTGGTGCCCACCGCCGGGCCAACATACACATATTCCTTCGACGCAATGGATCGGGCAACCGGGTTGAAGGATCAAAACAACAACGTCGCAGTCAGCGGAGTGACTTACAACGCAGCCAACCAGTTTCTGACCGTCGACTATTTCACTGCGAATGAGACGCGGACCTACCACAGCATGAACCAGATGACGCGCCTCAGCATCCCCGGCTCGCTGGACATCAGCTACAACTTCGTCAGCGGCGCCGACAACGGCAAGATCGGCTCGCAAACCGACAATATCAGCGGCGAGACGGTGACATATCAGTACGATTCGCTCAAGCGCCTGATCTCAGCCAGCGGCAGCGGCTGGAGCGAAACCTACGGCTACGACGCATTTGGAAACTTGACCTCGAAAACCCCAACAGGCAGCGCGCCCACGCTCTCACAAGCCGTGAGCGCGACAACCAACCAGATCGTCGGGCAGACGTACGATGCGAACGGTAACCAACTCTCAGGCCCGTTGGCATCCGTAACCTACGACCCCGAGAATCGGATACTTACTGCGCCGGGCCTGCAGTATGCTTATGACAGCAAGAGCAAGCGGATCTGGAAAGGCACGATCTCCGGCGGGGCAATGACGGCGCAAGAGGTCTACTTCTACGGATTGAACGGTCAGAAGCTGGCCACGTACGCTCTGACAGCGAATGGCGGCTCGACTCCGTACCTAGCAAGTTCAGCGACCACCCTCGCAGTGTTCTTCCGATCCAAGCGGGTAGGAATTACAGCGAACGGAATAACGACCGCGTTCATTCAGAACCGGATCGGATCGCAAGGCAACTACTATCCCTTCGGCGAAGCGCGAGGAACAGTCCCGCAGGATGCGGTCGGCTTTGCGACATACACACAGGACTCGGCTACGGGCCTGGACTACGCAAACCAACGGTATTACGCAAATAACTTCGGCAGATTCACCTCGCCGGATCCTTTCGCCGGAAGCGGCGGCCCGACCAGCCCAGCAAGTTGGAACCGATATGCGTACGTCTCAGGCGATCCGATCAACGTCTTTGACCCATCTGGCCTATGCGGGGAAACGTCCAATCAAACAGGTGCGCCTTCGTCCGTCGAGTGTGGCAACGGAAACGGCGGGGCGGACGGGACGGGCTTCACAACCGGCGATTTCCAGACAGACAGCAACGGCAACCGCGTGTTAGACGACCAGGGAAACCCGATCATTGGCGACCAGACGACAACCAACGCAGAGAACGTCGCTACTGTGACTGACACGTCGGACTCTTCGTCGGGATCGGATACCGGTTGGGGATGGGGCGTGAGCGAAGGCTTAGTCGTAGGCGCTGGGTTAGGCCCGAACTACAGCTTCGGCACTGTCGCCAATGCGGGGGTTGGCAGCTTCCACTGCGGACAAAGCAAAGCCCCAGGGGGTTACGCCAGTGCCGGTGGATTCACAACTCCCAAAGGTGGCCTCGGAAACTACCCTGCGAATAACACAAGCACCCCGAATTTCGCTCTCGGAGCGATAGTCGGCCGCGGGCCCGGAATGTACGTCACGAATGCCGGCAGCCCGAAGCGACTCTCGGGCTCCTTCACCACGACCATCCTCGCTCTTCCGCGCGTTGGCTGGTTTCCTGGCGCTACCCTTGAACTTGATTACTCAGGCGGAACTTGGATGTTTACGGCGAGCCCAGGGGAACTTGGCGCGGGTGTAATGGTACTGCAAACCAACACATTCGCTACTGCAGGAGGATCAGCATGCGGAAATCCCTAAAGTTCCTGACAACTTGGATCGGGTGCGTGGTCGCCCTGGAGGTCCTAGTGTTAGCACTGGCACTCCTCTTCCTCGGAATCGGTCGTCGTGTCGTGCTGTCCAGGAACTGGAGGGAGGCTCAGGGAACCGTCCTCGCTGTGGATCGGAAAAACCACCTGTCAGTGACAGTCGGGTATCCGGTCGGGGCCAAAATGATCGAGCAAACGTTCCAAGGCTCATACAGACGGGTCGGCGATCTCGTCCAGGTGTACTACTGCCCTGACGACCCCAGTCTATCCGACATGGAAAACCCATCGGCATCTCTCCGACATGAAGTCGGGTTGTTGTTGTTGACAGGAGTAATGCTAGGAACGTTCCTCGGCGTTGCCATCTGGCTTTACGCTGTGAGTGAAGCTCATACCTGGCCATGGTTTAGCTTCAGGCCGACGCCTCGCCTTGCCATACTCGTGATCTCGCTCGGGGTCCTTATTGGGATTGCGTCCAGCTTAGTTTCAGATCGCGCAGGAGCCCGGCTATGGATCGCACACGGGTTGGTAATTTCCGGAACTATCTTACTTTGCACGCGTGTGCTCAATCTTGCTCCCGAGATATCGTGGAGCGAGTTCGTTAAATCAAGGATCTCCGGTATTGGCATGCTTCTTGTCGTGATCGGGCAAATCGTTTGGTGGCGTTAGAGACACGTACACTCGTGTCGTCAGATATATTACGGATTGCACGATGGAATAGCTGTAACAGCCCTCTGGCTCCTGCGTCGGTGTGCCCTGCACACAGCTCTTGAGTGTGTCATCGTTTTTTGGGACATGCAGAATGCAAGACGAAGTAAGAAGCTCGCAAACCCCAAACCTGCAGTCACAAATCCGCAAATAACGTCGACGCCGGTATTCGCCGTTCTCTCCGTTGTCTCAATTCTGACCCTCCTAATCTCACTCCCAACACTCAACAACGGCGCGGTCGATTCAGACGACCCTCTATATATCAAGGATGCCCTCGCTTCCCAAGGAATAACCCCCGAAGGAATCACATTCGCACTCACTTCCCTCGACGGGCTTTACTGGCATCCGCTCACTTGGCTCAGCCACGAACTCGACTTCGAGCTCTTCGGCTCGTCACTCTACGGACACCATTTCACCAGCGTCCTCCTCCACGCCCTCACGGCGGGTCTCCTCTGCTTCCTGTGCCTGCAACTCGGAGCGGGCGCGTATCAGGCCGTCGCCGCTAGCCTGCTGTGGGCGCTGCATCCGTTACGTGTCGAATCTTTCGCATGGCTGGCGGAACGCAAGGACGTGCTGTGCGCGTTCTTCTTCGTCGCGTCCCTTGTAGCGTACCTGCGCTACGCGAAGCAGCCATCGCGCGCCCGCTACGCCTTGTGGCTCGGCTGCGGCGTTTTAGCCCTCCTGGCGAAGCCCACTGCCGTAACTCTCCCGCTGGTCTTGCTCCTGCTGGACTACTGGCCCCTACGCCGCACAGCACAACCCCTCAAGCTCCTGGTCGAAAAAATAACGCTCGCCGCAATGGCCATAGTCGTAGCCGTGCTGACCGCCATCGGCCAGCAACACGCCGGAGCGACATCGCTCGTCACCGGCATCAGCCTCGGAACCCGCATCGCCAATGCGACAGTCTCGTACGCGACGTACCTCGGCAAAATCCTTTGGCCCGTGAACCTTGCCTGCTTCTACCCGTATGATCGGCACCCTGAGGCAGCTTGGGTAATCGCGTCCACCTGCCTGCTCGCGGCCATCACTGGTGTCGCCGTCCTGCGAAGAAACCGATGGCCTTGGCTGCTAGTCGGCTGGCTCTGGTTTGTCATCACGCTTCTACCCAATTCCGGCATCATCCAGGCTGGCCGTCAGGGCATGGCGGATCGATTTACAGAGCTAGGCTCTATGGGATTGACGATCGCCATCGTTTGGACTGCCGTCGCGTGGGCGGGCGCACAACCGAGGCGCCAGGTCGCTCTAGCATGGTCCGCAGGAATCATAATAGTAGTTCTGGGGGCGCTGACCGTTCGACAGATCGGATATTGGCGCGATACGGTCACGCTCTTTGAACACGCGGTTGCTGTTGCAGATTGTGATTACAGCCGCGGAAACCTGGCAGTGGCTCTGAACAAGCAGGGCCGATATCAGGAAGGGGAGATACATCTGCGAAAGGCGATCCAGCTTGCGCCCAATGAAGCTGACTATCACGTGAACCTAGCGGGAATTCTGGTACGTACAGGTCGTCTCGAAGACGCGAGCCTCGAAGCACAAGACGCGTTACGACTCGCCCCGGATAAAGCGATCACCGCCGAGACCGCCGGAGTCATAGCGCTTCGCCGCGGATTCTATCAGGAAGCCGTCCTTCGATTCGATCAAGCCGCCCGGCTCGGCTTCGACCGCAACATACTCGCGACCGCTCTTAACGACACTGGGGCGTCCCTAGCTTCGCGGGGCCAGCCTGCCAACGCCGAGCTTTTGATTCGTAAGGCCGTCGACCTCAATCCCGGCTTGGTTCAGGCCCGCCGCAATCTGGTGCTTGTCCTCGAAGACCAAGGCCGCAGGGACGAAGCCACCAAGGCTCTGCAAGAAGCGATCCAAGCCACGGGCCGGCAGCGGCAATACACCGATCTGATTCGCGAGCTTGAGCCGACCGGGTCATCGAGGCCGCGGTAGAATGGAGCTGCTATGATCCAGCATGTGGAAGCCATTTATGAGCACGGCGTACTCCGCCCACTCGTACCGCTAGCACTGGCTGAATCACAACGGGTGAAGCTGACAATCTCGGACACCGGCACGGGACACTCTTCGCGGGACATGGAGTTCCTCAAATGGGCGCAGGCCGAAGTTGCCGCCATGACGCACATCCCCTCCATCGAAGAGGTCCGAGAAGTCATGTCCGAGATTCCAGGATCGATGGCCGAGGATCTCATCGCCGAACGCGAGGACTTACACTTAGAACAGCCATGTAATTCGTTCAGCCAGCCGCTCCCACCCCAATGCAAAAAGTGAAGGAACGAACCCAACAAGCAGCAGCCCACTACCCCAGTCACACAAGCCCTTTTTTCAAAACGAACCCAATCGGCGACCCGCGTGCAGGGTCTCACGCATGCGGCATATCTTTTAGAATCAATACGATCAATATCCTTACTTCCCGCACTACACCACCCCCGGGAACTTTCCCCCTCCCCCCGTTGTCTAACCCACCAACAGCTACCTCGAAGTTTGAGGCTACAATTAAGGTAGACAGCCGTGGCAGACACGACAGTTGGTCTACATTTAGACGCGTGCCTCTTCTCCAAACCGGAGGAGGACGCTCTCGTCACGGCGCTATGTCAGGGAGTCGAGGAAGCCTACGAAATTCTGATCCAGCGTTATCAGCAGCCGGTTTATAACCTGGTGTGCCGCCTGCTCAACGATCCTTCGGACGCCTGCGACATCGTCCAAGAGGTTTTTCTGAAAGTGTTCCGCAATATCGGATCGTTCCGCGGCAACAGCAGCCTGAAAACCTGGATCTATCGCATCGCGGTGAATGAAGCCTACAATCATCGCCGCTGGTTTTCGCGCCACCAGCGCCAGGAAATCGCTTTGGCAGCCGAAGAGGGCATGCCGTGTTACGCGGACAGCCTGGCGGATCCTGGCCGGACGCCGTTCGATCAAGCGGCCGATCATGAGACCCGCGCGCTGGTGGAAGCGGCGCTCGAGAAGTTGAACGCGAAGTTTCGCGCGGCAGTGGTTTTGCGGGACATCGAGGATTTGAGCTACGACGAAATTGCGACGGTCCTGGATGTGTCGCTTGGAACGGTAAAGTCTCGCATCCTCAGAGGGCGCGAGGCGTTGCGAAAGATATTGGAAGGACGGTTGGAGAAGCAACCAGGTGTAGAATGGTCGCCGCAGCCGTTAACGGACTGAGTATGGAGTGCTGGAACGTAAGACAAAACGTATCGGCGTATTTGGATAATGCCGTGCCGGAAGAAGCACGCAGGGAAATGAGGCAGCACATGAGTAATTGCGGCCCTTGCGCCCGCGAGGTTCAGCGGTACCAGCGAGTCCGCGAAGCTCTGCGAACGCTTCCCAGGGTGCCTGTTCCTTCCGGACTCACGCTGCGTCTGCGCGTGGCGGCTTCCAAAGTTCGTGCAGGCTCCCTGCGCGGCGAATCCGGCTTCACCCGTTGGCGCGATCGTTTCCAGTTGACTCTGAAAAATTTGATGCGTCCGCTAGCGCTGCCCCTAGCCGGTGGATTGTGCTCGGCCGTGGTGCTCTTCAGTGCCTTGGTTCCCACCTTTACCTCTACCTACGCCATGGACAAGACGCCATCGTCGCTGTGGGACGTTCCCACCATGCTGGCCACTCAACCGATGGTGAAATGCACCGCGCCGGTGGCTTTTGGTGAGACGGAAGCTGTCGTCGATTTGACCATCGACGAACAGGGACGGATTACGAACTACTCCATCGTCAGCACCGGCCCAGGACAAAAGGCCGAGCAGGTGCGCCGCAATATCGAAAACAAGATCCTGTTCCTCGGATTCTGGCCTGCCACCGCTTTCGGCAGACCCATAGCCGGAACAGTCCGCGTCTCCTTCGGAAGTAGCCACGTAGAAGTCCGCGGCTAGTTTTTCGTGGCGCAGGCACTCATGCCTGCAGCGTCGGCACTCATGCCGACGATTTCCAGCCGTCGACATACACCCACAACAAACCATCGCGCCCGCAGAGCCGGATGCGCGTCCCAAACGGGCGAAAGTCAATGAAGGTTCATTTGGTGTTGGAGCAGTCGCACGCGTCGGCCTCCCCGCCCAGGATCGCTAACTGCACCTGATCGATGGCTCTTATGCATGCACCCGCCGCGTGTCAATATAGTCGCTTGGGTCGACGCCTGGGCCAGCACTTTCTCGTCCGCCAAGAAATCCTCGAACGCATTGCCGAAGCCGCGTGCCCCAACCCCACCGCCATCGCAATCGAAATCGGACCCGGCCGCGGCGCCCTCACCTCCCACCTGCTCGCCCGCGCCGCCCGCGTCGTCGCCATCGAGATCGATCAAGTTCTGGTCCAATATCTGCGCGCCAAATTCCGCGATGAACCGCGCCTAACCATCCTCGAGAGCGACGTTCTCAAGACCGATCTCGCCCAATGGGGCCCGGTCATAGTGGCTGGAAACCTGCCCTACTACATTACATCGCCGATCATCGAAAAAACCCTAGCCCTGGGCCCCTGGCTCGAACGCGCTGTCTTTCTTCTGCAAAAGGAGGTCGCCGAACGCATCACCGCCCGTCCGGGCACGCGTGCCCACGGATTCCTCAGCGTTCAAACACAACTCCTCAGCACTCCCGAAATTCTCTTCGAAGTACCGGCTTCCGCCTTCCGCCCACCTCCGAAAGTGGATTCAGCCGTCGTCCGCCTCATCCCGAAACGCGGCCAGCCAATCGCTGATCCCGCCGCCTTCCTGCATTTTGCCGGATTGTGCTTCCGCCAAAAGCGCAAGAAGATCCGCAATAATCTACTGGATCTTTACCCCAAGGCCGTACTGGACGCAATTCCCGAAACGGCGCAGCGCGCCGAACAGTTATCCATCGCAGAATTGCTGCTGCTTCACGAGAAACTCCATTCCGAACCGCGAGCGTAGCACCGGTCGCTTACGCTCGCGTTTCGGAAACAATGCCGCATGTTCAGTGAACGTCACCGAACCGCGACCGTGAGGGAGACGGTGCCTTTGATCTTTTCACGGGCGGTGCTTTGCGAACATGACACAATCTGTCTGAAATTCCGATTACACTCCCCAGTATGGATCTCACCGGAAAAGTTGCCATCGTAACCGGCTCAGGCGGCGTGGGCTGCGGACGCGCCATCGCCCGCCGGTTCGCGCGCGAAGCATGCTCGGTCGTGGTTTGCGATATTGACTCGCCAGCCGGCCGCGAAACCGTGCGCCAAATCGAAGCTGAAGGAGGCCGCGCCGCGTTTTGCCGCGCCGACATCAGCCAAGAATCCGACAATGCAGAGCTGATCCAGTTCGCCGAAAAAACATACGGCGGCCTGGATATCCTGGTGAACAACGCCGCTGCACCCTATCGTCCCGAGGGCCTGCTGGATCACTGGTTCCATGAGCTAGAAGTGGATCTGCACGGCCCGATGCACACCATCCTGCATGCGATTCCAGCCATGCGCAAGCGCAGCGGCGGAGCCATCGTCAATATGGGCTCAACCTCCGCCATCGGCCACGGCTTGAGGCATTCCAAATCCCCCGGCTATGACGTCGCCAAAATGGGATTGATCCGTCTCACCACTACCCTCGCGCCCCTCCACGCGAGTGACGGAATTCGCGTCAACTGTCTGGTCCCCGCCTGGATCGCCAGCCCGGAAGTGAAATCCTACGTCGACTCTCTAACTCCTCAGCAACGCAAAGAAGGCAATGTCCCCGAAGTCCTAATCACCCTGGAAGAAATCGCAAGCGCCGTGGTATATCTAGCGACGGACGAATCCCTAGCCGGCCGCCTCCTGCTCTACTTCAACGGCGAATCTCCGCGACTAATCCCCCAAGGCGACCCAGGCTACGCATCCACCAACTAACCGGTTTCTGGTTGCTGGTTTCTGGTTCCTGGTTTCTGGTTCCTGGTTCCTGGTCGCTGCCCTCTGCCGCCCGCCGCCTGCCGCCTGCCTCCTGCCGCCTCCTGTATCCTGAAACTTGATGCCTCGCGTCCGCTTCGCCCCGTCCCCAACCGGTTTGCTGCACATCGGCAGCGCCAGAACGTTCATATTCAACTGGCTCTACGCTCGTCACAACAACGGCACGCTGGTCCTCCGCATCGACGACACCGATGTCGATCGCAACACCGAATCCTCGGTCAATTCCATTTTCGACGGCTTGAAGTGGCTCGATCTCGGCTGGGACGAACTGTATCATCAGTCCGAGCGCATTGATCTGCACCGCAAAGTTGCGTGGAAGATCTTCGAAAAAGGCCTGGCTTATCGCGATTTCACGCCCGCCTCGGCCGAGGAGTCAAAAGATCACTCGGACGGCCCTTGGCTGTTCCATCCCGCGATGCGGGAATTATCGGCAGCGGAAAGCCAGCGCCGCGCCGATGCCGGCGAGCCATTTGTATTGCGTTTTCGAGTCCCGCGCGAAGCGTCGCACCCGGTTGAATTCCGCGACGCGGTCTACGGCTCGCAATCCAAACTGCCCGCCGATATCGAAGATTTCGCCCTGCTGCGCAGCAATGGCCTTCCCACTTATCACATGGCTTCCTGCGCCGACGACATCGATCTCAACATCACCCATATCATCCGCGGCCAGGATCACCTGACCAACACCTTCAAGCACGTCCTGATTTTCGAGGCTGCCGGAGCCGCTCCGCCTCAGTTCGCGCACTTGCCGCTGCTCATCGCCCCCGACGGTTCCAAGCTCTCGAAGCGCAAACATGGCCCCGTAGTCAGCGTCACCACCTATCGCGATGCCGGATTCCTCCCCCACGCTTTTGTGAACTTCCTGTGTCTCTTAGGCTGGTCGCCCAAAGACAATCGCGAACAGTTGACCCGCCAGGAATTGGTGGATGCATTCTCGTTCGAGGGCATCAATCACAGCAACGCCGTAGTGAATTTTACGGACGCGGATCCATTCGATCCCAAAGCCGTCTGGCTCAACGCCGAGCTGATCCGCACCATGCCTTTGGAAGAGCTGGCCAAGCAATTATTACCCTTCGTCCCCAACGCGGAACTTAGCAAGATGCTTCGGGTCGCTCCATTGATTCAGGAACGCATCAAGCTGCTGAGCGACGTTTCCTCGGTAGCCGACTTTTTCTTTCTCGATGTTCTTGCGCCCTATGACAGCGTCGAACTGATCCCGCAAAAGGGAGACGCGGCCATGGCGCTAGCAGTTCTGACACGCGCCCGCGAAGTGCTCACCAGCGTAGAATTCAACCACGACGCTCTGGATCACGCTTTACGTGCCGCCGCACAGGAACTAAAGATAAAACCAGGTCAAATGTTCCAACCCATTCGCGTTGCAGTATGCGGCCGCAAGAACGCCCCGCCGCTCTTTGAAACGTTGGAAGTGCTAGGCCGCGAGACCACGCTCAAGCGCATCGACGCGGCGCACGCACAATTGCGTTCCGCGTTCACACTCGTGTGAACGCTCGGTCGGTTGTGCACAATAGAACTAGAGATATGAATAGCCCCACTACCGGCCCCGAGATAGCCGATTCCGACGCGCCGGTTTCCAACTTCGTCCGCGACATCATCATTGACGACTTGAAGACCAACAAGTTCGGCGGCCGCGTTCATACCCGTTTTCCGCCGGAACCGAACGGCTATTTGCACATCGGCCATGCAAAGTCCATCAACTTGAATTTCGGACTGGCCGCGGAGTTCGGCGGCCAATGCAACCTGCGCTTCGATGACACCAATCCATCCAAAGAGGAAACCGAATACGTCGACTCCATCATCGAGGACGCGCACTGGCTGGGCGGCGATTGGGGCAGCCGCATGTTCTACGCCTCCGACTACTTCGACCAACTCTATGAATGGGCCGTTCAACTCGTCAAGTCCGGAAAAGCTTTCGTCTGCGATTTATCGGCTGACGAAGTCCGCAGGCAACGCGGCACCTTAACCGAACCGGGCCAGGAGAGCCCTTACCGCAACCGAACGATAGAAGAAAACCTGGATTTATTCGCGCGCATGAAAGCCGGCGAATTCCCGGACGCCGCCCGCACCTTGCGCGCCAAGATCGACATGGCCTCGGCAAATCTGAACCTGCGCGATCCCATCATGTATCGCATCCTGCACGCCGAGCATCACCGCACCGGCAACAAATGGTGCATTTACCCGATGTACGACTTCGCGCATGGCCAGTCTGACTCCATTGAGCGCATCACGCATTCCATCTGTACGCTCGAATTCGAGGATCACCGGCCTCTCTACAACTGGTACATAGAACAACTGGGCATCTATCATCCTTACCAGTACGAATTCGACCGGCTGAATCTTACCTACACAATTCTGAGTAAGCGCAAGCTGCTCATGCTAGTCCAAAAAGGCTATGTCACTGGCTGGGACGATCCGCGCATGCCCACCGTTTCAGGGCTACGCCGCCGCGGCTACACTCCCGAAGCGATTCGCAATTTCTGCCGCCGCGTAGGAGTGTCGAAGACCAACGGCACCACCGAACTGTCGCTCCTTGAGTATTTCCTGCGTGAGGATCTCAATAAAAGAGCCGCACGCGTGATGGCCGTCCTGCGCCCGCTACGCGTTGTGATCGATAACTACCCCGAAGGCCAAGTGGAACAGTTGGAGGCGGTCAACAATCCCGAGGACGCGAACGCCGGAACCCGCCTCGTGCCCTTTTCCCGCGTGCTCTACATCGAGCAAGACGATTTCCGCGAAGTCCCTCCAAAGCAATACTTCCGCCTGTCGCCGGGACGTGAAGTCCGGCTGCGCTATGGCTACTTCATCACTTGCACAGGTGTCGTAAAAGATCCTGTAACGGGAGAGATCGTCGAAGTGCACTGCACCTACGATCCAGCCACGCGCGGCGGCAATGCCCCCGATGGACGGCGCGTGAAATCCACCATCCATTGGGTATCGGCCGCGCACGCCATGGATGCAGAAGTTCGTCTGTACGACAATCTGTTCACCAGCGAGAATCCGGATGACGTTCCCGAAGGCCAGGATTTCACGGCGAATCTGAATCCAAAGTCACTTGAAGTTGTTACTGGCGCCAAGCTTGAACCGAGCCTCGCGGGAGCTGCGCCAGCCAGCCGCTATCAATTCGAGCGGTTGGGTTATTTCGCCGTAGACCCGGACAGCACCGCGGAAAAGCCTGTCTTCAATCGAACGGTCGCTCTACGTGATACCTGGGCCAAGATCGAGAAGAAATCGAAGTGATCATTCTCGGACTCGGTGGTCTACTCAACGAACCGGCTTGTGCGGTGCTAAAAAACGGCTCGCTCGCGTCGGCCGTGGAACAAAAGAAAGTCTCGCGCCGGCATGCACCAGGCGAACTGCCGCACGACGCCATAGAATCGGCTCTGAGCTTGGCCGGCGTGTCCAGCGACGCCGTGGATTCGGTGGCCCTGGTTCGCCCCTTCAGCACCGGACACGAAAGCGAGCTGCATCTGGCGCTGCGTGAGCGATTCCCAGCCTCGAGCCTGGTGCTGGTGGAACACCACACCGCGCACGCCGCGTCCGCATATTTCGCGTCCCCGTTTCAGGAAGCCACGGTTCTCACGCTCGACCGTCTTGGCGATTTCCGCTGCGGCGCGCGCTGGCTGGCGGAAGCCAATGAACTGCGCCTGGATAAAGAGCTGTACTATCCCGACTCCCTCGGCGATCTTTACGGACGCGTCACCGAGTTACTCGGCTTCCGCGCCAACGCGGAGGAGCATAAGGTGCAGTGGCTATCCACGGCCGGCGACGCCCAAACATTCTTGCCGGTCTTTGAAGAGATTCTCTTGAACCCCGCCTGGCCGCGCCTGGATCGCAGCTTCTTCGATTCCGACCGGGCGAGTGAAGGCGGATTCAGCGCGAAGTTTTATCACCGCCTGGGGCTGGAAGACGGCGCCGTCATTCCGGAATCTCTGCGCGCATCCATCGCCGCGGCCCTTCAAAAAGCCATCGAGCGTACGGTATTGTGCATGGCGGGCACCGCGCAAAACATCTGCCTGGCCGGAGGATTGGGCTTCAACGCGTTGTTGGTGAACGCTCTGGAACGGGACAAGAATGTCTTCGTTCAACCCGCCGCTGGAAATGCGGGAACGGCCATCGGTGCGGTTTTGTACGCCTGGCACAGTGTATACCGCAAATCCGAGCGCGCCAGCTTGAACGACATGTGCTTGGGCCCGAACTTTTCGGCCGAAGAAGTCAAGAAAGTGCTCGAGAATTGCAAGCTTCGGTTTCGCTACTTACTCACCACCGAAGAACTGGTGGAAAGCGCCGTGCGGGAGATCGACAATCAGAAGATCATTGCATGGATGCAAGGCCGCATGGAGTTCGGCTCGCGCGCGCTGGGTAATCGAAGCATTCTGGCATCCCCGCTCAATCCGTACTCGACCGAAAACCTGAACGTTTTTATCAAGCACCGCGAGCCATTTCGCAAGTTCGCCGCTTCCGTCCC
>DASYNU010000066.1:0-26513 GCA_036008345.1 Bryobacteraceae bacterium | reverse complement strand
TCGACGTTCTGCCGCTTTGGGGCCAGCTCTTCGCCACTCTGCCCAATAAGACCGCCATAACTAACGCGTGCCTCAAACCAGCTCGGCGAAAACTCTCCGGAACTGCCGCCGGATGGCTGACCTGTCACTGGCATGCAACGTCCCTAATTTCTTGCGGATCAAAGAGAGTTCCACGGTCACAACCTTCGCTAACCGGGCTAGGCGCGGCTTCGGCAAACCCGCCTCGCGCCATTTCACAAAGCGCGTATCGCCCGGAAATGCCACGCCGTCCAAGTGGCTTGTCACCATCGCTACTACACAATGCTCGGAAGGCCCTTGGGCTGAAGTACCGCCAGAATCAAGCCTGGCCGCTGCTTGGTAGTACTGAGATCCGTAAACGGAAATGCAAGCAGCGCCAGATCAAAGGGCGTCATAGACTTGATCGTCTTGGTTGTCCCATTCAACGAACGCCTTGTCCGCTGCAATCAACAGCGCAAGGTTCTCCTGCTTCTGGGAAAAGTACGCGGTTAGGGCATCGATCACGATCGCCTTTTGAGTGGTCCTCTTCTTCGCCGCCATCATCTTCAGAACGTCCAACAGTCGCGGATGATCTTTGAAATCAAAAGTCACCTGGTGTCGAGTTGTTCCCTTAGATGCAGTATTACAGATCTACAGATCACTGTTCCCGGAGAAGCTCTGGCGCAGCTCTACGCTCGTACGAGCCGCAGAACGGCTTGTATCAGCCACAACGCAGCCCGTACGCACCTGATTCAGTCCACCTACTTACTGAAGACGCTACTCGATATTCTTCCCCTCCTCCAACTTCTTCACCATCGCCTCCAGATTCTTCCGATTCAGATCGTCCGGAGCCTGGACCAGCGCCTTCTTCGCATGTTCCAGTGCCTTCTGCAGATCCCCATGCGCCGCATATCCCCGCATCAACCCCACATGCACCGGCCATGCTTCCCCGTTGCGCTGGGCATTGAGCTGGAACACCTTCATGGCGTCATCGGTTTTCTTTTCCGTCAGCAATTGCCGGCCATATTGATGGATCTCGAGCGCCGTCGTCGTCGGATTCTGGATCGCCTCATCCATCAGCTTCGCAGCCTCTTCCTGCCGCCCCAGCTTCCCCAGGATCTGCGCCTTCGTGCTCAGCGTAGTGTAATTCTTCTGTCCGACAAATGGCACATTGATCGCCATGTCCGCCCACTTCAGCCCGTCCTCCAGATGCTTGCCGGATTGCAGCGTGTACTGCGCCGCCGCATCGTAACCTTGGTACATAAATCCGGGCACCGAATCCAACTCCTGGCGCAGCCGCGACACATAAATGTCGTCCACGTTGTTCACCTGGATATTCCACCCCACCGCGAGTTCTTCCCATTGCAGCTCGGCCGTGGCTTCAGTGGGTTTGCGCGTGGTGAATTCATAGGCCAGCCACTCGCGATACTCATGCTTGTGCGGTTTCACCGTAACCCGCAGCGCATCGTCACTATCTTCATAAAAGAAGCTGCCCCACGCCGACGAGTTCTTCGAGAAGATTACCGTCCATTCCTGCTCTCCCGGAATCATGTGCAACCCATAGCGCCCGGCCGGCAGAGGTTTGCCTTCGATCACCACGTCGTGCGACACGGTAAATACGGTGTTCTCGTTAGCGCCGGCGCGCCACGGATCTGCCTTGCCATTGCCAAATCCCGACTTCGACAAGCCGTAAGGCACCAGCTTGCCCCATATCTCGCCGCGCCGGTCTTTACCGTCAGGCCCATGCACGGCGGGGCTCGAATAATCAATCGCCACGCGAACCGGTCCAATATACTGAACCACGGCCGCTTTCTGATTGTTTCCACTGGGCGGGAGGGTTAAACCCGGAAATTGAGCGAATGCCACTCCCGCAAAAGCCAAAGCGTAAAGGGTCCGAAGCGTATGCATAACTTGAACAGACGCGCGAAAGGTGAATACGTTTCGGACCGATCACAACCGATTCTGCTCAACAGAATCAACACGTTTACGCCATACAAACCGCGTTTCCCTTGACTAATCGCGTTACACTCAATTAGAGCGAAATCCATGCAGACGGCATCTCATCCGGAAAGCGCAAACGCCGTGACGCATCGTGAATTTTCAGGCGAAAAAATGTCCGCGCCGCCCCGCCAACCCAAAGAAGCCACAGCCGCTTACAGAAATAGCACCTCCATACACAAAAACCGCCGGATGCGTCAAGAACGCCGCCGTAGAAGCCAATGACGGGCCAGATCGCCTTCGCCCGGACCATCCGCGCCCTGGATGCCGACGATTTCCGCGCCCCAAAATTGGGTTTGTTTTTCGCGATAATCCTACTCGCACTCTGGACCTGGTGGTTCTTCGCCGCCAGCATCCCACAACACGAAACCGGCATTAACCTGGAACTGAATCAAAACACCGCCATCGCCGACTTCCCACCCACCACTCAAATCCACCCCGGCCAACCCGCCCAAATCATCATGAACGATGGCCAACTCATCAACGCCCAAGTAGAAAAAGTAACCACCGAACCCACCACCGTACGCATACAGTTCAACCTCTCACCGACAACACCAGCCACCAGCCACCAGCCACCAGCCACAGCGCGAGCTACCATCGAAGTCAACCGCGCAACACCAGCGTCTCTCGTTCTCCACGCCCTGCGCAGATGAAGTCCCGCTTCCTCGTCCCCGAAACGGTCCAAACCTCCAACATGGATTGCGGACCCGCCGCCCTAAAATGTCTCCTCGAAGGTTTCGGCGTCAACGTCCACTATGGACGCCTGCGCGAAGCCTGCCAGACCGATGTCGACGGCACCTCCATCGACACATTGGAAGAAGTCGCGAATCAACTCGGCGTCCAAGCGGAACAGATCATGCTCCCCGTCGATCACGTGCTGCTCCTGGAATCCCGAGCCCTCCCTGCCATCGCCGTCGTAGTCCAACCCAACGGCATCACGCACTTCGTAGTCGTCTGGCGAACCCACGGCAAATACGTCCAAATCATGGACCCCGCCACCGGCCGCCGCTTCATTCCCCGGGATCAATTTCTAAATCAGCTCTACGTCCACAAGATGTCCGTCGCAGCCGAGGATTGGCGCGAATATGCTAGATCGGACGATTTCCTCGGCCCCCTCCGCCACCGCCTAGCGCGCCTGAAAATCCCCGACACCTTAATCCAAACTTCCGATATCGCAGCCCTAGACGCCGGTGTCCGCATGCTGGAATACATCCCCATCCCACGGGGCCCCGAATCTCAACGCCTCCTCCAAACTTTCCTCGAAACCCCCGCCACTATCCCCGATCGCTACTGGTCCGTTCGCCCCACCGAGGATCCCGACCAACTCCTTCTACGCGGCGCAGTCCTAGTCCGCGCCTCCCAACCGAACCGCGACCGGCAGGGAGCGCTACCACGATCGCCCGAATTACTGGCTGCCCTCAACCAACCACCACCCCAACCCGGCCGCGAATTACTGAAACTCTTGAAAGCCGACGGCGTCCTCACCCCCCCAGCCATCGCAACCGCACTTGCCTTATCCAGCGCCGCCGTAATCGTGGAAGCCATTCTCTTCCGCGCGTTGATCGGTGCCGCGTTCCCACTCACCGCTCTAATCATGTTTTCAGCTGCGCTTCTTCTGCTCGAGATCCCGCTGGTCTCAAGCCTCCTCCGCCTCGGCCGCCATCTCGAAACCCGCCTGCGCCTGGCTTTTCTAAACAAAATCCCGCGCCTCGGCGACCGATACTTTCAAAGCCGCCTCAAATCCGACATGGCCGAGCGCAGCCACAGCATTCATCAAATCCGACGCTTACCCGAACTCGGCGGACAGCTCCTGCGCTACGCATTCGAAATCGTTTTCACCACCGCCGGCATCATCTGGCTTGATCCTCGAAGCGCACCAATCGCGATCCTGGCAGCGATAGCCGCCGTAGCCATCCCCCTCCTTTCGCAACCTGTATTAATAGAGCGCGATCTCCGCCTCCGCACCCATTCCGGCGCTCTCAGCCATTTCTATCTGGACGCCTTGCTCGGCCTCGTAGCCATCCACTCCCACGGTGCGCAACCGGCCGTCCGCCGCGAGCACGAAAGTCTGCTCTCAGAATGGGCCCGCGCCGGATACAACCTGCAACGGACCGTCATCTCGCTCGAAGCTCTCCAATTCCTCACTGGCTTCGTTTTAGCGATTTGGCTGCTCGCCTCGCACCTCAGCCGCGCCGGCGAATCCGGCGTAGTCCTGCTGCTCGTCTATTGGGCGTTGAACCTTCCGGCTCTCGGACAGGAAGTCGCAATCATAGCGTGGCAATACCCCTCCTACCGCAATGTCACGCTCCGTCTGCTGGAGCCGCTCGGCGCAATCGATCATCCAGTCGCTCACCAAGCCACCACACCCTCCCTCACCCACGCCGCCGCGATCGAATTCGAAAACGTCAGCGTGATCGCCGCAGGCCACACCGTTCTCGAGCAAATCAATCTCAAGATCGCGCCAGGCGAGCACATCGCCATCGTCGGACCGTCGGGGGCGGGGAAATCCAGCCTGGTGGGAACCTTGCTAGGTTGGTACCGCCCATCCGCCGGCCGCGTCTTGGTCGACAACGCAGAGCTCGATGAATCGCGCGTGGAAGCGCTCCGTCCGCACATCGCCTGGGTAGACCCCGCCGTTCAACTCTGGAATCGCCCACTAATCGAGAATCTTCAATACGGTCTGCCCGCCAAGGCGAGAATATCCATCGACGAAGTAATCGACGCCGCGGACTTGCAAGGTATCCTCGAAAGATTACCGGAAGGCCTCGACACCCCGCTAGGCGAAGGCGGCGGCTTAGTATCCGGCGGTGAAGGCCAGCGTGTCAGGCTAGCCCGCGCATTACTGCGCCCGAATGTTCGCCTTGTAATTCTGGACGAACCCTTCCGCGGCCTCGACTTCCAACAGCGCAACATCCTACTAACACGCGCCCGCGCATTCTGGAAAAACGCCACCCTCCTTTCCATCTCGCACGACATTTCAGAAACCCTAACATTCCCCCGCGTCCTGGTAATTGAAGAAGGCCGCATAATCCAAGACGGCCCTCCGACCGAGCTTGCGAAGCAAGCAGGATCCCGCTTTCACTCCCTACTAGAATCCGAGCGCATCATCCGCGAAGAACTATGGTCGCGAAGCGACTGGCGCCATCTCAAGCTGGAAGAAGGCAAACTAACCAGCCAATGAACGAACACCTCTGGCCCCATTCCCGCCTCAACGAAGCCCTCGAATCCCTAGCCGTTCAGAGCGGTCTGTCCCCCACAACGACAAACGAGAAACGAGAAACGAGAAACGAAGAAGACGTCGAAGCGCGAGCAAGACGTCTGAATTTAGAAGCCCAACCCATCGAAACCCCCTACCCCGACCTGGAACTACAACTCCCCAAAATGGCCCCCGCCCTAATCCGCCTGGGCTCCGGCTACTTGGCAATTCTCGACTCCCGTCCAACCATCCTCTCGCCGACTGGGAAAAAGATCCACATCCCTGCCTCCACCATCCGCTCCGCATTGTGCTCAGAACTTGAGACCCCAGCCATCCACCAAATCGACGCTCTTCTCACTCGCGCTCAAATCCCCCCCGCCAAACACGCCCGCGCCCGCACCGCAATTCTGCGTGAACAACTCAGGACTACGCTCATCCGCGGAATCTGGCTGCTCCGCCTCCCACCCAGCGCCGACTTCTGGCAGCAACTTCGCCAAGTCAAAGTCCCGCGCCGTCTCCTAACGCTCGGCGTAGCGCACGTCATCCAATACATCCTCTGGATACTCGCGTGGTGGGTCATCGGCGCAAATGTTTTGAAACCAAGCTCGGATCAAAGCTGGCTGTGGCTCTGGGCTCTCCTGTTACTCACCCTGGTTCCCCTCCGCGTCCTCATCACCTGGCTGCAAGGCAGAATCGCCATCAGCACCGGCGCGCGTCTCAAGCAGCGCCTCTTCTTTGGCGCACTGCGCTTGGACCCCGACAGCATTCGCCATCAAGGCGCCGGCCAATTGCTCGGCCGCGTCATCGAAACGGAGGCAGTGGAATCGCTCGCACTTAGCGGCGGATTCCTGGGCTTGGTCGCAGTGATCGAACTAGCGATATCCATCTTTGTTTTAGCCGCCGGCGCAGGCGGCGCCCTGCAGTCGCTTCTCCTCATCGCCTGGCTCGCAATCACGGCAGCTATCGCGTGGCGATATTATCAGCGCAATCGCACCTGGACCGACGTTCGCCTTTCGATGACACATGACCTGGTGGAAAGCATGGTCGGCCATCGCACCCGCCTCGCCCAACTCCCTCCCGATCGCTGGCATGACGGAGAAGATGAAGCGCTCGAGCGCTATCTCAATGCCTCCAAAGCTATGGATAATTCCACAGCCGCGCTCCTCGCCATCATCCCGCGCGGATGGCTGGTGCTCGGTTTCCTAGGCCTAATCCCCGCTTTCGCCGGCGGCATTAATTCCTCAGCGCAAATTGCGATCGCGGTCGGCGGAATGCTCTTGGCCTATCGTGCGTTCAAACGCCTGGCCGCAGGCGCCTGGCAGCTAGCCGGCGCAGCCGTAGCCTGGCAGCGCGTAGCCGTCCTCTTCAACTCCGCAATCCCGGAGCCCCCCAGCGACCCCCAACCGCCTAGCGGCCAACCGAACCGCGACCGTGAGGGAGCCGGTTGCCTTGAAACGTCCGCCTTACTCGACGCCCGCAATCTCACCTTCCGCTACAACGACCGCACCGAACCCGTCCTGCGCGGCTGCAGTTTCCAAATCTCATCCGGCGATCGTCTGATTCTGGAAGGCGCATCCGGCGGCGGAAAATCCACGCTGGTGTCTCTACTCTCCGGCCTGCGCGAGCCCAACTCCGGCCGTCTTCTGATGAACGGATTCGATCGCCAGTCGCTCGGTGCCGAAGCCTGGCGCAAATACATCGCCGCCGCTCCGCAGTTCCACGAGAATCATGTCCTGGCGGAAACCTTCGCGTTCAATCTCTTTATGGGTCGCCGCGGAATCATCGGCCCGCCGGATCTCGCCGAAGCCGAAGCCATCTGTTCCGAACTCGGCTTGGCTGAATTGCTGGAGCGCATGCCCGCCGGACTCCTGCAGATGGTCGGCGAAACCGGATGGCAGCTCTCGCACGGCGAGCGCAGCCGCCTCTACATCGCCCGCGCCCTATTACAAGATTCCGAGCTGATCGTACTGGACGAAAGTTTCGCCGCCCTGGATCCCGAGAATCTCCAACGCGCCGTCGAGTGCGTAGTGAAGCGGGCCAAATCACTCCTGGTGATCGCGCACCGCTAACATGCCACCGGTGACTGATAGTGGAGTGCATGTGGGGCAGCGCCCTGCGCTGCCAATACTATCTCAACCCATCCGCCAAATACAGCGTCGCAATATCGCGCTGGTACGAATACGCATATGCGTCTCCATCCGGCGTTATCACCGCTTCCCGAATCTGAACGCCTACCGGGTCCGGAGTCTTCAGCTCTTTCCATGGCTCTTTACCGTGCGTGTTCACGTCCAGCCGGCTGATCATCAATACCGACGGTTCCGTCACTCTCGAAAGAAACAGAAAACGGCCGTCCGCGCTCCAGCGAATCGCCGTTTCCCGCGGTTCCAAATCCGCAATCGGCTTCAGCTCCCCTCCCGCCAGTGGAAACAAATACAACTTACCGCTCTTCGCCACCGTTGCAAACTGTTGATCTGGGGAGACTCGCGTGGCTATCGTTCCTTCAAGCGTAATCGGCGTGGGTTTTCCACCATTCTTATTCTGCTCGAAAGTTCTCGAAAGCCGGCCCGGTTCGTTGCCGATAATCAGCAGCCGCTCCCCATCCGGGAACCATTCCACGCGTTCGTAATGCATTCCATTGTCGGGAATGTGAGGTGCCTCGCCGGCGCCCGTCGGCAGAATATTCAAAGTGGTCTTGGGTCCATCGCTAAAGATACACGCCACCCACTTGCCATCCGGCGAAAGCTGCGGCTTATTGCCGTAGCCCAAAAGAATGGCCGGCGAGCCGTCGGTTTTTCGCAAATAGATCGCGGAGTTGCGCGGTGGCCCATAAGACATTTCCACAAACAGGATGCGCCCGCCGTCAGCCGAAATGTCGTAGATCCTGGATACGTCCAGCCACGAGAGATCGCGCTCCTGTTTCGCTCCGGGCGCGAGGCCCGAGATTCCAATTCGCGAATCCTCCGCCGTCACCAGCACGTGTCCATCGCGCGTGATGTCTTTCAGTACCAGCTCAGCGGGGGCCTCCACAACAGTTCGCTCGTTCCCATTCATCTTCACCGCGCGCAGCGTCGGCTCGCCGCCCGTCTTAACGCCCCCAAACCAGACTTCATCTCCCTTCGCCGACCAAGCCAGGCCGGAGCCGGCTTTCCAGCCACGCGAGAGGACTCGTTTCTTGCCATGCGTATCCAGCACCGTCACCGCATAATCGCCCACTGCATTGTCGTATTGGAAAAATGCGATCAGGTCTCCTTTCGGCGATACCCGCACCGGCATCGGCGGGCGGCCGTTGTCGCTCTGGTCGAGCACCGTTCCAATGGGATATTCAATGCGATTGCGGTTGCCCATGGTATGCGAGACCGCCAGAGTGGTTCCGTCGGGAGACCAGTCCGCGTCGTTCACGTTTTCCAGAATCTCTCGCGGCGCGCCTCCCGAAAGCGGCACCTGAGCCAAAGTTCCCGGTGCCAGGCTGGACGCGCTGCCCAGCAGGATCGCCATTTCACCGGTAGAACTGATGGAGAGGATTCTGGCTTCCGGCATATCCAGAGACCGGGATTCCCGGCTTCCCGGCCGCATGGAAAAAATGGCGCTCGGTTCCGTCGCCCACTGCGCGCTGAACAGCACAGTCTGCCCGTCCGGAGAAAACCGCGCACCCGAAACGTCGCCCCGGCGGTAGGTCAAGCGTTGGAAGGTGGGCTGCGGGCCTTTCAGAAGCTGCGATCCCAGGTACGCACCGGCCGCCAACGCCGTCACCAACAATGCCATCCAGAACATCGGGGGCAGGCCTCGCGACCCGGTCCGGATACGCGCCGGGGATCGGCCCACCGCCGATTTGCTGGAATCCCATTCCTCCAGAACGTCGTCCAACGCGACCTTGAGGTCCGCCATGCTTTGCCAACGCCGCTGCGGATCCTTGCGCAGACACCGGTTGATGATCCGTTCCACCTCCACCGGCACTTCTTCTTCGGACTGGCTCAACGGCGCGGGCTCTTTATGCAGCACCGACGCCAACGTGGAGAGTTTCGAGTCCCCCAGGAATGCCCGCCGGCCGGTGATCATCTCGTAGAGCAGCGCGCCAAAGGAAAAAATGTCGGATCGCTCATCTACCTTGTGCCCGTCGGCCTGTTCCGGCGACATGTATGCTACTGTTCCGATAATCGTGCCGGCTTCGGTTTGGAGAAACGTATCCAGGTGTACGCTCTGTGTGATCGCGTGCGCGTCGGGCTCTTCCGGCTCGCTCAATTTCGCCAGGCCGAAATCCAGTATCTTCACTTCACCTTGTTCGTTGACCATCACGTTGGCTGGCTTCAGATCGCGGTGTATGATTCCCGCGCTGTGCGCCGCGGCCAGCCCGTCGGCGATCTGTACCGCGTAGCGCAACGCTTCGGTGAGACGCAGGCCTTTGCGGCCGATCAGCTTGTCCAGCGTCTTGCCGGCCACGTACTCCATGGCGATGAAGTCCACCGGTTGTCCATCCACTTGCCCGGTGTCAACGTCGTAAATTGTGATGATGTTACGATGACTCAGCGCGGATGCGGACTTTGCTTCCTGCGCGAACCGCGCTCTCCGTTCCGCGTTACCCAACGCCGCCGCCGGCAGAATTTTGACGGCTACTGGACGGTCCAGGTGGGAATCCTGGGCGCGATAAACTACGCCCATCCCTCCCGCGCCCAGCTTGGCCTCGATTCGGTAATGCCGGAGTGTTTCGCCGATCATGGTCGGAATGCGCTACCGCGCGACCATCTTATCACCTCCGATCGATCGAACGTTTCTTATTCGGTTTGTTTGATCTACAACTGAAGTCATAGTACTCACGTAACAGTAGTCATAGGGACGAAGTGTCTATCCGCCAGACAAGTTGTCGGAGACAGGATGTCTCACCGCCACGGATCTCCAACATTCTAAAGGTGAATTGTTTGGAACAATAACTGCCTCTTACGGGGTTATGACAAGCGCGGTTTCGAAGGGGGCAGTTCGATTTGTTCTGGCGGCAATGACGAGTCTGGTGGCGTTCGGAGGCGCGCGGGTTTCAAGCGACATGCCGCGCTCCACCGCATCGGGAAGCGTGGATATCATCGTCCAATTCAAAACCCAGCCCGACTCCACTGCTCTGAATCACGTGCGCGCAGCCGGCCAGATCCGGCGGCAATATCGCGCGATTCCCGCCGTTCACATGACTGTGCCGGTCTCGATGATCGGCCACCTTGCATCCAATCCGCAAGTGCTTTATGTTTCTCCCGACCGCACCACCACCAGTTCCCTCGACATCACTACGCAATCCGTCAACGCGAATCAGTTCTGGCCATCCGGTCTTGACGGCACCGGCATCGGAGTCGCGGTGATCGACAGCGGCGTCGCCAGCAAGCTGGATCTTTGGAGCGCCGACCGCTCCCATTCGCGCGTCGTATTCAGCGAGAGCTTTGTGCCCGGCTTGGAAGCATCAGACGATTACGGTCACGGCACGCACGTGGCCGGCATCCTGGCCGCGAATGGGGCTGCTTCTACGGGTCCTGGTTTCACGCGCACGTTGAAAGGCCTGGCGCCCAATGCGAATATCATCAATCTGCGCGTGCTGGACGCACAGGGCAATGGCCGGGTATCGGAAGTGATCGCAGCCATTGATGAAGCGATTGCCTTAAAACAGACCTACAATATCCGCGTGATCAATCTTTCGCTCGGCCATCCGATCTACGAGAGTTTCAACCTTGACCCGCTGTGCCGGGCAGTGGAAGCGGCTTGGAAGGCGGGCATCACGGTGGTAGTGGCGGCGGGGAATATGGGCCGCGACACTTCGCTCGGTACCGATGGCTACGCGACTATCAATTCGCCGGCGAACGATCCGTTCGTGATTACAGTTGGAGCGATGAACGCGAACTACACGCCCTGGCGTAGCGACGACAAGATTGCCAGTTACAGTTCCAAGGGCCCCACAGCCGTGGACCATGTCGTTAAACCGGACCTGGTGGCTCCCGGCAACGGCATTGTATCCTTGCTGGCGTCGTCCGAATGTACGCTCGCGGCCACGTATCCGGATACTCGGGTTTCCAACGCTTATTATGAGACCGGCTCTCCGATGGGCGCCTCGGCCGACTATTTCAAGTTGAGTGGAACCAGCATGGCCGCTCCGGTAGTGAGCGGCACCGTGACCCTGATGCTGCAGCAGAATCCGGCGCTGACGCCCGATCAAGTGAAAGCGCGGCTCATGAAAACGGCCAGCAAAGGGCTTCTGCGGTATACCAGTGCGACGGATGTGCTCAGTTCCACGACCTACAGCGCTCAAGAAGATATTTTCGCGGTAGGTGCCGGGTATCTGGATGTGCAAGCGGCCATGTGGAACACCGACCTTGCGAATTTCCAGGCGCTGTCTCCAGTTGCTGTCTACAATTCCGGGACCAAAACGGTCTCATTGGTTTCCGCGCAATCGGTGATGTGGGGAGACTCTGTCATGTGGGGCGACTCCGTGATGTGGGGTGACTCGGTGATGTGGGGAGACTCGGTGATGTGGGGTGATTCCGTGATGTGGGGCGACTCTGTGATGTGGGGCGATTCCACGCTCAGCGGGTTCTCCGTGATCTGGGGCAACACCGCGCCGGCCAACGGTGGACTGCAGTCAGCCGCCCTCAATAACGGCGATAGGTGAGGAGCCCTCAGGCTTGTCACCCGCCCTGGATGGTGTTACGCTTCAGCGGTGGGGAACCCGGAAAGTATAGAGTCCGAATGTCCGGTTTGTTTGGCCCCGATGGAGCCCGAGGATCGGAATGGGATAGCCTGGTTGGTCTGCGCCAACGGTTGTCCAACGGAATTCGAAGTTCCCCCACCCAAGCTTCCCGAGGAACCCATGCGGAAATCGGCTGCGGCGTAAACGGGGTTTAGGACTTACCGGTACGGTTGGAGCATTTCTAGTCCCAGCCTTCGCGTTGGATTATTAGTGTGGATGGTTGCCGCACAATTCCACCACGCACCAAAGCCGGCCGCGCGATCGCGCAAGGTCTACGGAGGTCCGATCTCTTGGGTCCGGCTCTTAATCACCACCGCACTATTCAGCATCGTGACGGGGGCCATCCTGATGGGTTTGGACTCGCGCCCTTCCGGAACTCCGGCGGCGGCGCCTGTTGAGACCGCGTCCGAAGACCAATCGCTATTGGGATTGAGAGTGACCACGCGAAAGCAACAAGTGGAGATCCGTTGGGATCACAATTTAGTGGCAGCCTTCAAATCCGGCAAAGGGCTGATCAAAATCACAGACGGCGGCATGAGCAAGCTAATTCCGCTGGATTGGCGCGATCTTCAGGATGGGTACGTGGCTTACGCTCCACTTACGAGCGAAGTGCGGGTACGTCTTGAAGTGACTGCGGCCGATGGAACCACATTCACGGAATCCGCGCGAGTGGTTGCGATTCCATAAGTGTCGCGATTCCGTGGGTTGGGGCCAGGCTGGGGTGTGGTATAACTTCGCTTGAGAAGATGAATTCGAAGGTTGTTCCCGCGCCTGCAGCCGTCAAGCCCGGCAAGGATGACATCAACTGGCTGAATATCGGGCTGATGGTGGCGGCTTGTGGAGCGGCGATCGCGGCGCCGTTCCAGGTTTTTCTGTGCGCCTGGGCCATTCTTGGTCCTCTGCACTATCTCACCGAGATCTCCTGGCTGCACGACCGCAATTATTTCACACGGCCGAACATAGCGCGCCGCTGGTGGCTGGGATTGGTGCTGTTTGCGGTTCTTATCATCGGCTTCGCCTATGCCGCTAATAGCCCCACGAATCTGGCCGTCCCAATAAAGTTTGAGTTGGCACTCATCTATCTGGTATTTGCGGCCGCGGCGGTGGCGATTTTTGTGCGCGATTCGTTGAACGCTGTGGGGTTATTCCTGATCCTGTCGCTGGGGCTGTTTTATTTCAGCGGCTTTGGTATTTACGTTGTCGCGGCCAACCTGCTGGTGACCATCGTACATGTGTATTTCTTTACTGGCGCCTTCATCCTGCTGGGCGCCCTGAAAAGCAAGAGCTGGGTGGGAATACTTTCACTAGCGGTTTTTGGCGGCTGTGCAATCGCCACCATGACAGTGGCGGCGCCATACGCAGTTCCGGGCGATCGAGTGCGGCAACTTTATACGACCTTCGAATTCCTGAACAAGGAACTGCTGTGGATCACAGGCCGGCCATTGGGCGCCGTGTATGAAGCGGCCGGCGTGGGCGTAATGCGGCTGATTGCGTTCGCGTACCTTTATCATTATCTGAACTGGTTCTCGAAGACCTCCATCATCAAATGGCACGAGATTACCCGGACCCGCGGGGCGGTGATCGCAGGAGCCTGGATCGGGGCCGGACTGGCCTACTTGTATGACTACCGTCTGGGTTTTGGAATTCTTTACATCATGAGCATGCTGCATGTTTTTCTGGAGTTCCCGCTGAATCACCAGACGCTAGTTGAAATCGGCAGGACGCTGCGCAGCCGGGGCTTGGCTTTCGGATCGCAACGCGGGCTCAGCCCTGGTTAGGAGCCAGACTCGGAAAGCGCCTGCGCCACATTTCAAAAGAGGATGGGGTTGGGGAACGCGTTCTCGATTACGTCACGGTACTTGGCTAGCTGGACGTTTGGCAAGTGGTTGTAGGATTTGGTCCCGGTGTCGTATTTATGGAACGGGATCAGATAGCGGTCGCGATATTGGCGATCCTTCTCGCTCAGGAAAGGTTCCAAATCGGAGATGTCGGTTCCGTGATAACGGAGCAGCCAGGCCAAGTGCTCCGGCACATGATCCTTGAAGCGGGAGTACACCATTTCGCCATGGCCAAACTGGAACACAACTTGATCGAGGCCGGCTCCCGGCGGGGCTTCACTGATGCGGGCGGTGGTGCCGAGAACGTTTTCGGGCAATTCTCCGGTGAGCAGCAGGACTTTTCCGACGTCGTGAATGAGTGCGGCGATCAGCAGGTCGTGATCCTGGATACCATCGCGCTCGATGCCTTCGAGAACTTGTTGAACGTGAATGAACTGACTGGTGCAGAACAAGCTGGCATCGGTCTCGTCCACGCAGAGGGCGAGTTTCCCGATCAAATCCCAAACCCGAGCCTTACCGAATACAGGGGTCTCGTACTTGGCCTTGAGCGCTTGGACGGTTGCGCTGTTCTGCCGGTAGCGCTTCTCAAGAATCGAATTGCCATGGTGAACAAATTCCCGCGCGAACCTTCGGTCGGGAGGCACGAGATCGCGATAGGCCAATGCACCGGCGGCCGCACCGCCGAGGGCCGCAAAGCCACCGATGAGAAAATCCCGGCGGCGGCCGGTGAGAACGGACTTAGCAGTTGGCTCGGCGATTTTCATGGGCTCTTATGTAATAGACTACCAACATGCGAATGTTCATTGGCGGTCTAATAGCTGTTTCCGCGTTTCTCGGGCCGGCTCCTGCTCAGACGAAGAATCCCTTCGCCGGGCGGTGGGATTTCAACATCACGGCCGGGAATACTACGCGTGCGACGTGGCTGGGAGTAACTGAGAAAGACGGCAAGCTGGAAGTTTGGTTCCAGCCAACCGGCGGCAATGTCTACGAAGTTAAGGATTTCAAAATAGAAGGATCACATCTGGCTCTCAAACTGTCGGGGATGACGTGGGATTTGGACGCCAGCGGCGGAAAGCTCACCGGCGTTCAGAAGCGCGGCAGCAATACGGTGGAGTTGACGGGTTTGGCTGCTCCGGCGCTGAAGCGCAGCGCTCCGAAGGCATGGACCAATCCGGAGCCGCTATTCAACGGCAAGGATCTGGAAGGCTGGGAACCAATCGGAAATGCGGCCAACAGCCACTGGACGGTGAAAGATGGGCTGCTGGTGAATGAAACTCGCGGCGCCAACTTGAAAACGACCCGAAAGTTCGAAGATTTCAAAGTACATTATGAAGTGAACTGTCCTGAGGGCGGCAACAGCGGCTTCTACCTGCGTGGCCGGTATGAAGTGCAGATCGAATATGAAAAGCTCAGTGAGAATCCGGTGGAGCGGCGCATAGGGTCGGTTTATGGGCGGATCGCGCCTACACCGGAATTGCCGCGCACGCCGGGTCAATGGGAGACGTTCGACGTAACGCTGGTGGGCCGGACGGTGACTGTGGTCCGCAATGGCACCACGACTATCGATCACAAGGAAATTGAGGGGATCACGGGCGGCGCGTTAGATGCCAATGAAGGTGAGCCGGGGCCGTTCTATATTCAGGGCGATCATACGGGCGGTTTGAAGTTTCGCAATATCACGGTTTCCGTGCCTCAGGGCTAGCAACGGCGCGGCAGGCAAGAGTGCGCCACAGCTGACGCTAGCCGATCATCCAGGATGGGCGGATCCAGCCCAGGGAGATCCCGGTCATGATTACGCCAACGACGGTGACGATGGCGGCTGAGGCAACCGGCACGTAACGGAAGAAGGCGTTGGAGCTTGTGCCTTTGCGCTCGGGCAGAAGATTGCGGGCGAAGAGGACTATTGCGCCGATTGCTATTAACACGATTGCCAAGCCTGCGCTGAAGGAAACCAGTAATAACAGGCCGAAGCCTACTCGGCGGAGTGCGATGGCTCCGAGCAGGAGAACGAGAGCCGATTCGCATGGGACCAATCCGCCACTCGCGCCTAGGGCAACTAATCCACCCCAGGACAGTTCGTTCGGAATGTGGGAGTGAGTGTGTGGGTGGTCATGGTCATGCCCGTGACTGTGATCGTTATGATGATGATCGTGGGCATGATCATGATGATGGTGGTCGTCATGATGATGATGATGGTGATCGTGATGATGATCGTGATGATGATCGTGATCGTGAACGTGCGATGCCGCGCGCCAGCGCGTGTATGCCATCCACAATCCAATAGCGACGATGGATAGACCGGAAGCCACTCCCAGCCATTGGGTGATGGTTTCAGGCATCACGAAGCGGAAGAAAAATAGTGTTGCCAGGCCGAGCACGAACACGCTCACGGTGTGAGTAAAGGTAACCATCGCGCCTAAGAACGCCGCGTGTTTTAGAGTGCCGCGAGATCCCACGAGATAGGCGGCGACAATAGTCTTACCGTGCCCCGGGGTCAAGGCGTGCGCGGCGCCTAGTAGAAATGCCGCCGCGATACCCAGCAGCATCATCCACGGAGTAATCTCGCGCTGGTGCAGCAATCTGGACAACATATCGCCGCGTACAACCGATCCGGGAGGTGCGGCTGCAGCGGTAGTGGTTGCCGGTGAGGACGCGGCGGGGGCGGACTTGGGCTGCGGAATCGGCGTAATAACGGGTTTCGAAATTGGCCGGCGTTCGGCAAGCTGCGGTTTCCCGGGTAACTTTTCAGGTGACCAGGTCAACTCCGCGCGCAAGTCCTGTGGTGGCGCCAAAGTTGGATCGGGAGGGTAGCTGGAGAGAGCGTTGCTCACGTCCTTGCTGGATTGGCTGGCCTGGCGCAATATCGCGCCTTTCCCGGCTATGATCACGATCTCTTTCCAGCCGGCGCGGTCGGGAAAGTTGTGGTCCTCATACTGCAGTGAGCCGCCGGGTGCGTCGAGCGTGGCTCGCGCTGTGATGCGTGTAACCGGAAGGTTGCCGGCGCCATCGCTGATGACCAGTTCAGAGTTCAGAAACTTAGGGTGTACGCGCTCGGAGCCGGACTTGATTTCGAGTTGCTGCAGCCATAACTTGGCTTGTTCCCGCGCTTTCGCTTCCAGCCGTTCCCGTGGGCTGGTGCGATCGAGCTGCCAGGAACGCAGCAGATCGAAGGTGGGAATTTCGGCGAGATCGATGGCATAAACCAACTGGATGCCTTGGCCGGTGACTTCCAATCGAGAGTAGTGGTTCACGCTGAAGTTGCCCATAGGATGGGAAAAGCCAACAGCGGCGCCGAACAACAGCAGGCAGACGAAACGTATCATTTCGAATCCAATTGCATCTTCTTCAGGGTATCGCGCGCGATGGCCGATTGCCTGAAATCGAACCCGGCGTTGAGTTCCAGCGCTTTCTCGAGATGCTTTCCGGCAGCATCGGTATTCCCGACGGCATTCGCGATCATACCCGCATGATAGTAGAACAGAGCCTCGGGTGCTCCCAGCTTCAGGGCCTCCGCCGAGGCGCGTGAAGCTTCTTCGAAACGCTGGTTTTTGTACAGGGCCCAGGCCAGAGCATCGTAAGTGTAGACATCCTGGCGGATGTCAAAATCCGCCTGGGCGAACTTCAGCGACTCGGGGAGATTTCGATTCTGATTGGCGTAGATCAGAGAAATAGTGCGGTTGGCTTTTTGATTGGCGACGCCTTCGAGCTTGGTGACGAGGTCGATTAAATCGGCCTGCTGAGCGGCTTCGGAATTTTTTCCAACAGCGATGTAGAGATCGTAAAGCGCGCCCGCGTATTGGACCAGGGGAGTGATGGATTGCGCGCGCTTGTATTTCTCAATGGCATCGGGAAGATTGCCGCGAGCGGCGGCTATGGCCCCCAGTGCCGCAAAGGCCGCGTGGGAGGAAGGGAACGTAGCGATGGCCTGGTTATAGGCTTCTTCGGCTTGCAGCCAGCGGCCAGTCTTGAAATACATGTTGCCCAACTCGACCAGGCACCAGGCTTTATTTTCGGGATATTTCGCCGCGGCATCCACGGCCTTTTTCATCAGCTGGATACCCGATTCCGGATCTCCGGTGATGAATCGGAAAAAGCCCATGCGGTTGTAGCTCATGAGTCCCGGTTTTAGCTCCAGCATTTTAGCGAAGGCATCGCGCGCGGCTTGGTACTGCCCCATTTCGAGTTGAGCGTCGCCCAAGGTTCCCCAACTCTGGACGTCGCCCGGCCAACGCACGGTCATGGCGCGGGCGTACTCAGCCGCGTTTGAAAAATGATGCAGAGTAAGTTCGACGACGTTTCGGAGGCGTAGGGCTTCGTAATCCTGGTGCTCGGAAAGCACGCCTGCCAGAATTTTTGAAGCACGATCGAGGTATCCGAAGTCGGTGGTCTCGCGGGTTTTCTGGATGAAGGCGCCGGCGAGCAGTGTCCGGTTGGAAATGCTGGATGGATCTTTCGCCACCCAGCTTTGGTAGAGGGTGATTTGTTGGTCCGTGGTGATAGTGGGGGCCTGCGCGCAGGCCCCCAGTGCCAGGAGGAGAGCGGAGAAGGGAAGTTTCGGGAGTAGCCCGAGCCGGCGCCGATTGGCAATCGGCGCGGGGGCTATCACCCCAATCTCAACTAGTCTTCCCGCTTTCAAGGCCAGGCCACTTTGTGGGGCAGGGCCGTGCCCTGCCAGTGGTCCATCGAGCACAACTCGGGCGACGCCTGGAAGAGCCGCGGCCTGTTGCCTACTGCAAAATGACTCGCCAGAGGACCTGGCAGGGCATGGCCCTGCCCCACTTGCCCCCGAGTCCCACCCGATGACTCTGATCAAAGACCGCAGCCTCATTAGTTAGCGCTGCACGCCGTCCGCGGGCTTGGTGCTCAGCACGGGGTAAGGAACGGTACCGGTATCCCCTGGAAGAGGATTGGGTGGCGCGAGGAACGGGAACGTGGTTAGAAACGTTTGGTCGTTACCACTAACCGACACGTCGCTCAGGGTTGAATCGGGCCGGATGAAATCCGTGCCCTGCAGTACAGCTGTTACGCGGGGATCCCCTAACGTCAGCGCGCCGGCGCGGGCCGGGCCGCTGCCAGGAACTTTAGTGGAGGCAGGGAAGTTGACGTCGGCCAACTGACGCAGCAGGCGCAACGCGATGTCGATGACGTCGTCCCCCAGACGGCGTCCATTTTCCAGCCCAAAGACGCCGATAGCCTGATCGGTGGGTTCACGGCTCAAATCCAATCGCAACACATCGGGAAGCAGCGCGATGCGAAGCAGATCCTTGCTGGTGTTGGCGAAGGTGGCTGGCAACAGTAGCGGCGCGCCGTTTGGAAGCGTCCCTAAACCGAGCGCGGTGAGAAGGCCGGCACGGGCGGAGATGGTGTTGCCGGTTCCATCGTTATCGGTGGTGGTGAGTGTGTCAGGGACATACTGCGACCAGCGCGTCATGTCCTCGCTAGGAACACCTTGGTTGAAGGCGTCTTTGAGAGGTTTCGGAATGAAAACGGTGTTGAACGCGGGTTGGCCCATGCGCTCAAACTGGGTGTAGCCGTTTAACTCGCCCGAAGGAGCGCTGACGGTGGCCCAGACGTTGATGATCTTGCTGACGCCGAGCCAAGCCACGGGAAATTCGATGACGATGTAGGACGCGTTGAAACCGCCGAACGCGTCAAACCCGCTTGAACCATCGGCTCGAACGGGACGTCCACGCAGGGGCCCAAGCGGAGACGAGGCGATGTTCCGGAACACGTCTTGTTCTCCCGCCAGGATGCGGTTGAATTGCGCCAGGTCAAATACGAAGGGATCGTCGCGCAGGCCGGTGAAAGCCTGAATGCTATTGGGATCGCCAAAAGTTCCTCCCACCGTTCCATTGATGGTGCTAGCGGGGCTTATGAGGAGCTGGTTGATGGCGCCGACCGCAGTCCCGGGATTCCCCACGTTAACGAAAGCTTTCTGCCCCGTGGATGTGTTTTCAAAGCGGATTTGGAAGACCAGATCTTCGTTGTAACTTCCGGAACGATCGATTTTGAATTGGTACAGGTATTCCGGAGAAAACCGGTAAGACGGGGCTGCTCCGGGAACTGCGAATGGGTTAACGCCCATCGCCAAAACCACTCGACCGGCATTGCCCGGATCGAGGAACGCAAATACGTCGGTGATGTCTCCTTCGCCGGCGCCGTCAACGCCCGGTGCATCGCGATGATCGGCAGCTTGCAGCTCTGAAGGTAGGGTTACCAACGGTGTCGCCATGAGGCAAACCGTGGCCAGAATGCGTCTCAACATAGTAAACCTCTTTCGTAACCGGCGCCCCAGACTGAAGCGGGCGCGCGGAGTGCAGACCTCAGAAGTATATACGAACGGATTGAAGGAATGGATTTCGCGGAAAGCGCGAAATTCCGATCCTTTGTGGGAACAATCGCTGGGGTGCGTTATCCTCATTCTGATGACGAGCAGCGTGAAAAAGTTAGCGTGCCCAGTTCTTCTATTCGTCATCACGGTTGCATTCTTCTGGAAGCTGGTGCTTTCGGGGCAGTATACGTGGTTGGATGCTTCCGACATCACGTTTCAAATGGTTCCCTGGTTTCAGGTGCAGGCAGTGCAATGGCACACGGGGCACTTTCCGTTGTGGGATCCGCACTTGTGGACCGGCCAGCCGCTCGCGGGGCAAGTGCAGACGGGCACGCTAAACCCGCTGAATTGGGCTCTTTTCTGGGCGCCGCTGAAGGACGGGTTCATTCGGGTTCGGGCGCTGCATTGGTACTGGGTGGCGATTCACTACCTGGCGGTGCTGTGCGGTTATATTTTGTGCCGGGATCTGAAGCTATCGCGCATGGCGTCCACATTGGCCGGATGCGCTTTCGGATTGGGCGGCTTTGTGGGCGCTATCGGATGGCCGCAAAAAGCGATGAGTGCGCTGCTTCTTCCGTTGGTGCTGATGTTTTTTCTGCGCGTATTGCGGCAGGAGAACGCGTTGGCGAATGGCGCGGCATCGGGGGCGCTGCTGGGCGCAGCATTCCTTAGCGGGCACCACGACGTTCCGGTTTTTTTCTCGCTGCTAATGGGCGGATTGTGGATCTACTATTTCACGAGCATCGAACGAGCCAAGCGGTGGCGCGCGGTATTGCCGGCCGCGGCGTTCCTGCTATGCTTCGCGTTGATCGCGGCGGCGCAGATACTGCCGGCGGTAGAGATGGGCCGGCTTTCTTTGCGTTGGGTGAATGCGCCGGACCCGGTGACCTGGAATGAAAAGGTGCCGTACAGCGTACACCAAGACTTGTCGCTGTATCCGACGGCAGTGCTGGGAGTTGTTGTTCCCGGTTTTCAACACGACTCAGTAGTCTTTATCGGATTAGTAGTTGTCACGCTGGCGCTGCTGGGCGCCGCCGCGAGATGGCAGGAACGCACGGTGCGTCTGTTGGCCGCTGTGGCGTTGGCGGGGCTGATTTTCTCGCTGGGCGGATATAGTCTTTTTCACGGGGTTCTATACGCGTTGGTTCCCGGTCTCGAGAAGGCGCGGAGCCCTAGCACGGCGGAGGTTATATTTCATCTAGGAGTGGTGGTACTGGCGGCTTATGGTCTGGACGCTTTCCGGTCTCCACAAGCCAATCAGCAGGCAAACCGGATTGCGATCGGCATTCTGGGCGGCCTGTCGCTTTTCCTTTATGGATCGCTGATAGTTCTGATCACGGTGCGGCCCGAGCAGAGCGAAGAATATAAGGTACTGGCGCTGGCCGCTTTGGTGGCGATGATGTTGGCCGGATTGCTTTGGTGTTGGAGCCGATCGTGGCTTTCGAAGGGCGCCGCGGGCGCTCTTTTGATCGCATTGCTTCTATTCGAGCTGAACACGGTCAGCAACTATGCACTGGTCCGGATGGGTGCGACGGTGAACCTGCGTAAGCTGACTGAGAACCGGGATGTAGCAGCGTTCGTGCAAAAAACGAGTCTGGCGCGAGTAGACGTGGACGGGAAAGACATTCCCTATAATTTCGGGGATTGGTTTGGCGTGGATGAACTGGGCGGATTTTCCACACCGTTGAAATCGATTGCTGAAAATCAGGGAGACCCACGCTACCGGTCGGTGCTGGCGGTCAATTATTTCATCGGGCGCAGTGCGGTGAAGCCGGAGCAGAGCTTGGTTTTCGAGGGGCAGAGCGGACTGAAAGTATTCTTGAATCCGGGCGCATTTCCGCGGGCTCGCATGGTGCAGGCGGCGATTGGAGCAGCGGATGAAGCAGGCGTGATCGCGGCGGTGCTGAATCCGTCCACAGATTTGCGGCGGACGGTGGTGTTAGAAGGCCCGGCGCCTGCGCTTGAAACGTGCGAAGCAGGCGACGTCGAAGTGCGCCGCTACCGGCCCACCAGCGTGGTGCTGCGCGTAAACACTCCGTGCCGGGCGATGGTGGTTTTCGCCGATGCGTGGTTTCCGGGGTGGAAAGCATTTCTGGATGGCAAGCCGGTTCGAATTTACAACGCGTACAACATCGTTCGCGCAGTAGTGGTGGATGCGGGTGAACACGAAGTTGTGATGATTTACCGTCCGGCTAGCGTGTTTATCGGCGTGGCGCTGGCGATTTTGGGGATTGCGCTGTGCATCGGGTTGCAGTTCAGATCGGGAAAGGGAGAGGGGCGGGCTAGGAGATTGGTACCCCGGTAAGATTCTAACTTACGACCTTAATCAGCGCCAGCGGTTAGCGTAGCTTCGGCCGCCGGTCCCACACGATCAGTTGAAGGGGAGATACGAATGCACGTCTTGTTCTCTGAACGGTAACATTTCGTTTTGATAGTCAGAGCCGATCTGTTTCCTGTGTTCTCTGGGTGGCATGCAGCACCTGGTCCAGGGTGCCGATCAGATCCGCAGAGTTGAAAGGCTTCGCCAGGCAAGTAGAACGAAGGTTCAACTGGGGGGCGTCGCCCGACATAAAGACTACCGGCAAATGTGAGTCGAGTTGAAGAACGCGATCCGCCAGGTCCACGCCGTTCATTCCGGGCATCCTCACGTCAGTTAGCAAAAGCGCTATGTTGAGCTGGTGCCGCTTATAGACGAGCAGGCCTTCTTCACCATCGTGAGCGGTGACCACCGTGTATCCCTCGTTCTCAAGGAACATTCTTACGAGTTCGCGGATGGTGAGATCGTCCTCGACGACCAAGATTATTCCGCGCTGTACTTTGGTTTTCTTGGCCAGCACTCTCTTGGGTGAAGTCACGTTCTCTGGGGGGCGCAAAACCTGGACCCCCTCCGCTTCCCACATTATCAGACGTACACCGTTCCCAATCTGTTCAAAAGTGCTCACTTCTCTTACATTGTGTTCCATTGTGACCAGCATTCGAGAACGGCGAAGCTTATGATTCCTGCATGGACGAACTGCTAAGCGGGTACGCCAGCTCCGCCTCGGCATATGCCAGCGCAGTTCAAGAATTGAGGGTGCTTTCCGAGACGCGGCACACTCGCAGCGCGTACCTGGCGGCGCTGGACGTTGTGGCCGAGGCTTGGAAAGAATGCGAGCGCGCCCGGCTGAATTTTCAACAGCCACGACAGAAACCACGGTGAGCAGCGGGAGTTAATTAGTCCCCTGAATCATGCAGCACGACATTCAGCAATGAGCTGTGAACTTCCAGCCTGCCATTGTATTCGATGAAGCCCAATTTTCGGAACCGATTCATGAAAAAGCTGACTCTGGAGCGAGTGGTGCCCACAATTTCGGCCAGGGTCTCCTGGCTGATCTTCGGAATCACGGGCTCCGCTTTGCCTTCCTTGCCGAAGTTGGCCATGAGCAGGAGCACGCGCGCCAGGCGCTTTTCGCTAGAGTTGAACAGCTGATCCACCAGATCCTCCTCAATCCGAATATTGCGGGAGAGCAGGTAGTGGAGGAACAACTCGGAAAACGCGGGCTGATTGTGGAGCAAACGAATCACACCGCGCTTTTCCAGCCGCATAATTGAGCAGGCTGACATGGCGGAGGCGCCGGCCATGCGCAGCGACTGGCCGGCCAGGCAACCTTCTCCAAAAAAGTCGTCGCTCCCTAGAATGGCGACAACCGCTTCCTTGCCTTGTTTGGAGACAACGGTGAGCTTGACTTTGCCGGTCTGAATGTAGAAGATGGCATCCGCCGGGTCGCCTTGCGAGAAGATCCTTTGGTTCTTCTTGTAATCCGCCAACGTCCTGCCTCTGCCGACGTTGGCCAGAATCGCTTTGGGATCGAAGGTCAATTCTGCTTTTCGCTTCATTAGAATGAGTATACAGACGCCGGGAGCGAGAACGAACGTGCTAGAAACGGCAAGGAACAGGATCTAAAAAAATCTGAAGAATGGGACGCGAGATTATCCAGCTGTAGCGGAAAGGAATTCAGCAGCATCGATATGAGCCTCCGGGAAACGGTGGCCGCCCGTCAACAACCTCTATTAAAACAGACCAAGCATGTAGGCGATGCCCAGGCGTTCAAGAAGTACTCGCAGATGAAGCTCCAGATGACGCGCGAAGCGCTGACCAAGCTAAACCGCAGGGCCAGTGAATCAGGCAAGGTTAATTGGTACGCCCGGTAAGATTCGAACTTACAACCTTTTGCTCCGGAGGCAAGAGCACCTGCACTATGTTATCGACGCCACAGGGGCTATCGAGCGCTTACGACTGTCAAAAAGGGCGTGTTCAGCGCTTGTTGATGCCCCTTTTGATGCCCCTACTTTCATCCTGCCCGCAAAGAACACCCGAGACAGAACATACGCCGATCTTCTGGATAGGGCGACGCCGAAACCTTTCCGGGCGATGCGTCGCCGATACCAGAACTTGCCCTTTCTCCTTATTAACCAGCGCGGCGCGTTTTTCGATATACGCGCGAGGGCCGCGCGCCCTTGACTGCTGTGGCGGACCGCTAAAGAAATACCGTCTCCTCACATGTGAAAAAAAGGGCGAGTGCGAACCGGCTGGCATTACCCTTCACGAAAGGAGATCGAGGGTCTCCGCCTCGATGTCGTCGTGCCTCCCCAAGCCTTCATAAACGTCCGCCAGGGAATTCAGGAGCGTCGCCGTACGTTGCCAGCGTGCTGCTAAGACTTTCGCGTCGTTTCTATAGCGCTTTGCTACCTCGCGTTCCGAACGGCCGCCGTCTGAAAGTGATTTCATCCAGACTCCCCGTTGATTGATTCGGCCAGCCCGCAGCCCTGACTCCAAGTCACGACTCTCGGTTCTCTCGATAAGATTCCGTACGCTCTCATCTGGCCAAATGCCATCCGCGGCCGCCGGTGCGTACGCCAGCACCCGGCCAATTTGAGTATCGCCAACCCGCGTTCGATTGTTCGCGGCATTTAGCGACCGCGCCTTCCGGAACCATTCGTCAAGTCTACCCGTGTCAATCGTCCCATTCTCTTGAAGACCAGGCACGGCACTCCATTTCGATAAAAGATCCCAAGCAAGGCGAGCTCGATTGTGGGCGATCTCCTCTCCTTCTGAAGCGTCCGCGGGTGCTGGGGGACTGGGAACCTCATCCTCCGGCTTGAAAGCATGCGCCACAACATCGGCGAAGAACGCGGGGTCATTCTGGAGGGATTTGTGCAAAGTGACCGGCATATGGAGCGGATGCAACACAGGAAGGTACTGTAATTCGAGTTTTCCTAATTCACCAGTGGAGAGGTCACCACTTGCTCGCAATCTTTGGAGAATCCTTTCAACGTCATGGTCGATCATGCCACCATGCACGACATGACCTTTTGCCAGAACGCCGATCGCAACTTCAAGTATGCGAACCAGGAGCCGCGTCGATAAGCGCTCCGGAGCAGACCCAGCCTGATCCAATGCTTCAAATACACGACCCGCCTCGAGTAGTTTCTCCAAGGCGAACTCGGCATCCGCATCTCGGTCAATCCGGACAATGTATATCGCAATTTCCTTCCAATATCTTTCCTCCACGGCGAGACCCAGATTCGCTACGATATGCCAGGTGGACCGCCCTTCGGGTAACGCTCGACAAAAATCAGCTTGCATTTCGGAAGTCCAATTTTTGAACGAATCTGAGCCGAGAAACTCTTGCGGCCACGCCGGGCCATTGAGTTCCCTCCGGCGCCAGGCGAACGCGAGTCCTGCCCGCTGAATATTTGGGTCAGTTGCTGCCAGCGCGCGCTCCATGATCGCGAGTTCAGCCGGGCCCGTCCCCACTGCACCTGCTGCGGCCCAGCCCACCAGATGGGGCCGCTTTACTCTTTCGGCCAATGAGAGCAGGCCGTCCACACCCAAATCTTTCAGAATGTGGCCGGCAGCCTCCTGCCTCGCTACTTCAGCCTCCTCCTGCCTCGCGTTAATCTCCGCCATCCCTTCCGAGAAGTGTGGTTCTGGATGCGTAAGATCGGGAAGATCGTCGTCGAAGAGCCAGGAGTAGCATTCCAGAATGTCCGTGGGTTTCAGGACGCCAAGAAGCTGATCGAAACCGTGAAGCTCGGATTCCTCCAGAAACCGATACGTTCGGCTGCGGCCAACAAAGCCTCGAATCTCGCGCCAAAGCGCCGTCCGTTGTTCGGCCACACTGCAAGTCTGCTCGAATTCGTGAATCTGCTGAACGAATCGCGAACGCTGTTCCGGAGACCAGGTACCGATCCTGTCCACGATCTGGCAGAGGCGGTCATATCTCAGCGCTGCTTGGTCGAGAGTGCGGATGATCACCTGTTCATTTGCCCGCCAGATCTCGCCCCAGGTCACCGTGCCACGCTCAGGCAGCGCTCTCCACCTCGGTTCGGCGCTATTGTCCCCAACATCGTGGATTTTCGGCAGCAATTCCAGCAGCAAGTTCCAAGCCACCTCGG
>DASYNU010000065.1:0-4531 GCA_036008345.1 Bryobacteraceae bacterium | reverse complement strand
AAATCGATGACCACGGGCACTTCCAGCTTTTCGGCCAGGCGAATGGTCTTCCTACTGGTATCCGCGTAGGCCTTGGCCACAGCCTTATTGGGGTGCAATGGATTGCCGTGACAACTGAGCGCGCTGATGCTGACGCCGTTGTCGTCCAGTTTCTGCTTGAATTCTTTCAAGGCCGCGCGGTCCTCCAGCATTGACAATTTGCAGTGGGGATCGCCGGGATAATTTCCGGTTCCAAGCTCCACCGTGTGGAGGTTCAGGGCCTTCAGTTTTTCGAGGACCTTGTCAAGAGGAAACTGGGCGAGCAGTGCCGTGAATACGCCGACTCTCATGGTCTTAGTGCGCTCCTTTTATAGTTGCAAACAAACCGTAAGAATATCACGAAAGGTAGCGGCTCCCTTAGAGCCTGTGAACAAATCGGGAAAGGCACCGACTCCCTCACGGTCGCGGTTCGGTAACGTTCTCTAAACATGCCGCGAGCGTGAGCGACTGGTGCTTTTGATTTCTTCACGGATTCTTACCCTACGGCCGCGGTTCGGTTTTGTGTTCGATACCCAGTTGCTGGCATTTCTTGTACAAGTGGCTTCGCTCCAGGCCTAAAGCGCGGGCGGTGTCGGTCATTTTATAGGCATGTTTTTTTAGCTCGGCTAGGATCACTTCGCGTTCGTGGGCGTCCATGCGTTCGCCTAACGTGCCGCCCGAGGGGGATGGAGTAGATTCAACTAACGGCAAAGCTTGGCGGACTGTCGCGAGATCCACGCGGTCATCCGACAACAGCAGCAAGCGTTCCACGACATTTCGCAGTTCGCGCACATTGCCGGGCCAGGAATACCGTTTCAGCTCGGCATACGCGTCGGCGGTGATCTCGCGCGCTTTCCAATCGTTCTGTTCCGCCACTGCGCGGGCAAAATAATCGACCAGCAATGGGATATCGTCGCTGCGATCGCGTAGCGGCGGCAGAGTGATCGGAAAAACGAAGATGCGGTGGTAGAGATCCTGGCGAAACTCGCCTTTTTTCACCAGTTCATCCAAATTCCGATGCGTGGCCACTATCACCCGAACGTCCACTTGGAGGGAATGGCCGGACCCGATGCGCTCTACTTCCTTTTGTTCAAGAACCCGCAGCAACTTGGCTTGCATGATGGCCGGCATATCGCCGATTTCATCGAGGAAGAGCGTGCCGCCGTGGGCTTGCTCGAATTTACCGAGGTGTCTCGATGTCGCTCCGGTGAACGCGCCTTTCTCGTGTCCAAACAGTTCGGATTCGATGAGTTCGGCCGGGACTGCGGCGCAGTTCAGGGTGACAAATGGGCCGGCGTGGCGCGGACTTTTCTCATGCAGCGTGCGCGCCACCAGTTCCTTGCCGGTTCCGGTTTCACCTAAGATGCAAACGCGCGTTTCGCTGGCCGCCACGCGATCCACTTTGGCCATCACAGATTGCATCACGGCCGATTTCCAAACTAGTTCCTGCTTGCCGGCGCGCTGCTTAAGCCGCCGGTTCTCGTCCTCGAGACGCGTTAGCTTGACGGTGTTTTCCACGGTCATCAGCAGCTTTTCGGTGGAGAGCGGCTTCTCGAGAAAATCGATGGCTCCTAATCTAGTGGCGCGCACGGCCATCTCGATGTTGGCTTGTCCGGAGACCATCACTACCGGAGTTTGGATGCCCGCTGTTCTCAAGTCTGCCAGCAGTGTGAGGCCGTCCTTGCCTGGCATCACCACGTCCGAAAGAATCATATCGAAGCGCTGTGTCTTGGCCAGATCGAGCGCGCGATCCGCGTTGTCGGACACTACTGCCTCGTGTCCGGCCAAGCGAAAGGCACGCGCCAGCGATGCCAGGGTATTCGCGTCGTCATCCACCAATAACAGTTTGCTCATACCGTCTGTTCGATCCGCAGTTCGATTCGAAATGTCGCCCCTTTTCCCGGTTCGCTGTGCACGGTGATAGTGCCTTTATGATCGCTCACCACGGATTGCACGATGGCTAAGCCCAGGCCGGTGCCATGCTGCTTGGTGGTGTAGTAAGGCGTGAACAGGCGCTCGCATTCTTCGGGAGTCAGGCCGGCGCCACTATCGGAAACTTCGAGCGCCACTTTTCCACCCAGATTTTGGGTGCGAATGGTTAGCGATCCGCCCGAGGGCATCGCATCCAACGCGTTCAGGATCAAATTTCGCAAGGCGCGGCGAATCTGCTCGGTATCGGCGTGGATGGCCGCGAGATTTTCATCCAGCTCCAGACGGACTTCCACCAGGGGGCGTCCGGGCGCGCGGATTTGGGCTTCGAATAGCTTGACCACCTCGCGGGCCACCTGATTCAAGTCCATCGGCTCCAGTTCCGGCGCGGGCATTTTTGCGAAATCGCTGAAGCGGCCGACGATAGTTTTGAGATTATCCAGCTCAGCCAGCAAGGTGGTGGTGCTTTCACGAAACACTTCTTCAAACTGTGGAGTCTGGCGCGCGCGTTGCAGATTTTCGATGGTGATCTGCAGAGGGAACAGCGGATTCTTGAGTTCGTGCGCCAGGCGCCGCGCCAATTCGCGCCAGGCTGCCACGCGCTCGGCCTGGATCATACGGTCGCGGTGCTCCACAAGCTGCTCGGTCATGCGATTGAAGTCGCGCGCGAGTTGACCTACTTCATCGCTCGACCCAACCATCGCTCGCGTTTCCCACATGCCGCCGGCCACTTGCCGAACGCTCGATGTGAGCTCGCGCAGGGGCCGCGTCACACGCGATGCCGTCCAAAAACTGAGAAGCAAGCCCAGCAGGACCGCGCCGGTTCCTGCCAGAAGCGCGGTTCCCTGAATATATTTCTTGAGGCTGGCCAATTCCGATCGCGAGTTTTCCACCAGCAGAATTGCCAGCAATTGATTGTCACGGCCGAACAGCGGAATTGCAGTGATGGCCGCTTCGGGAGTGGTGCGAGTCAGTTCGCGCGGTTGTTTCTGAACTTCGCGGACCAGGGGCGGCGACGCAGCATCGAAGGCGTTATAGAGTTCAACTCGCAAGCCTTCCACCTGGGGTAGCGTATCCAGAAATTGTTTATCCAGACGCTGACCACCGGCGATATACAACTGCTGATTTCCCGCCTTCACCGTGCGAACGGCAATGAGGCCGAGCGCCGCGCCATCGGCCAAGTCCTCACGCTTGAGAAAGACCTTCGAATCGTCCGACTGCAGCAGCCAGGTTTCTTTATATCCGAAGCGGGCCGGCCACTCGGCGGAACTGATGATGCTGCCATCCGGACCCACCAATTCCAGAAAGTCGAGCGACTGCTCGCGCCCGAGAGTTTGCGCGTCACCGAAGTATTTTCCCGGATCGAACTGCCGCGTGGCAAGATCCACGGAGATGCGAGAGATTGGATCCGAATTGACGATAACATCCAGGCGGCGCGCCACCTCCGCGCCTCGCCGATCGAATTCGCGATGAAATTGCGATACCAGTGTCGCGGTTCGCTGGGCATCCAGGCGCTCGAACGATTTCGTGACCAGAGCCGAAACCACGCCGGCCACGATCCACACCGCGAATACCACCGTAGCCGTGATGCTGAGAAACACTTTGGTGCGGAAGCTCACGGGTCCACCCAGATATTGTCCAAGCGGAGCGCGAATCCGCCACTATTCTTCTGCGCGGCCTCCCAATTGTGCACTCGCGGCGCGACGCCATAAACCTGCGGCAGATACAGGATGGGAATCACGCGGTGCGAGTCGAGCAGCGCACGTTCGCCATCGTAGAGTGTTTCGGGCTTGGAGGAATTCAATGAATTCGCGAGCTCCGGCACGCCCAGCATTGTGGCTATTCGGCTGAGTTCCGCGGCTGCATCAGTGGATTCAAGTGGCCAACGGACCATTCGGATTGATCCGTTCGGATTCTGTGTTGGCTGTAAGGTGATTCCCGAATCCCGGGCGTTCAGCGCCACGCGCTCGGCGATGGATCGTTCGAACGCGCCGTTGGCGGGATAGCTGAGAGTCAACGGCGCAGTTCGTATTTGAGAAGCCGTCTGCTTCCCAGGAGCAGCGAACAGAAACGCGTATCCGCTGAGCCATTGCGGCAGCAGGCCGAATGCGGCTTCTCCGCGTTTCTGAGCCAGAACATTCACGATGGGTGCGCGATCGATAGCCAGCGCCAGCGCTTCCATAACCCCCGGCTGCACATTATCCGATACCAGCGCGATCAGCTCGCGCACGCGTGACGACCAGATGCGTATGCGCTCCGGCAACACGCGGCGTGTTTGCGAGAAGGGAATATCGAAGACGTCTCCCGTGTCTCTGGTGGTTCCCAAGTTGATGGTCACAGCATCGAGAAACGGTCGCCCAGCCCAGTAGTCTTCAAATGCGTACAGCGTTAACTTGTGGCCGGGCTCCCAAGTGGTCACGCGGAACGGGCCGGTACCGATCAATCCGCTTTTTTCGCTGCTACGAAAGACAGCCATCCGCGCGCTCGATAGTTCAGTCAACAAATCGGGCATGGCGCGATCGAACTGCAGCACCAGTGTTTGGCCACCCGCGGTTATGTTGACGTCACCGAACTTCTTCTTGAG
>DASYNU010000064.1:0-35070 GCA_036008345.1 Bryobacteraceae bacterium | reverse complement strand
CGACGTGTCATGGGGCGCAGACCGGAATCGGATCGCTGCCGGTACTGCTGTTCGGAACCGAAGAGCAAAAGCGGAAGTATCTGCCGAGGCTCGCGTCGGCTGAGATGATCGCCGCGTATGCGCTGACGGAGCCGCACGCGGGGTCCGACGCACTGGCCGCGCGCACCCGCGCCGAGCTTTCCGCGGATGGCACCCACTACGTGCTGAACGGCCAGAAGATGTGGATCACCAACGGCGGGTTCGCGGATCTCTACACGGTCTTCGCGAAGGTGGGCGGCGAGAAATTCACGGCGTTTCTGGTGGAGCGCGCATGGCCCGGTGTTTCCTCGGGCGCGGAAGAGAAAAAGATGGGGCTCAAGGGCAGCTCCACCACGGCAGTATATTTCGACAATGTCAAAGTGCCGGCTGAGAACGTTCTGGGTGAAATCGGCCGCGGCCACATCATCGCCTTCAATATTCTGAACCTGGGCCGGCTGAAGCTGGGAGTGTTTGCGCACGGAGGCGCGTGCGAAGCGCTCGCCGATTCCATCCGCTATTCGAAGGACCGCAAGGCCTTCGGTAAATCGATCTGCGAATTCGGCATGATTCAAGAGAAACTCGCCGCGATGGCCGTGCGCATGTATGCAAATGAAAGCATGGCGTATCGGGTGGTGGGGGAGATTGAAGCTCAACTCAAGGGATTCTCGTGGGATGAGGAGGATGCGAGCCAGCGCGTTTTGAAGGCCATTGAAGAGTATGCGGCGGAGTGCTCCTTCATCAAAATCTTTGGTTCAGAGATGCTGGACTTAGTTGTCGATGAAGGGGTGCAGATTCACGGCGGCTACGGCTACCATCAGGATTATGCGGTGGAACGAGCGTATCGCGATTCGCGCATCAACCGAATTTTCGAAGGGACCAATGAGATCAACCGTCTCCTGGCCACGGGAATGCTTCTAAAACGCGCCCAACGCGGAACACTTGCGCTGGTGGCGGCGGTAAAGAATCTGGAAGCGATGATTCTAAGTGGTCCATCCCCGGGCGCACACGATACGATCGCCAACGCAAAGACGATCGGTCTGCTTCTTTTGGGGAATGCGTATCAGAAGTATGGGGCTAAGCTCGAAGACCAGCAGGAGATCGTCGCCGGAATTACGGATGTATTGATGAACACGTATGCCATGGAATCGGCGCAATTGCGCGCGCGAAAATGCGGACACGAGCACGCCCTAAACATGGCCGCCGTTTTTACATCGGACGCCATGGACGCGATCGAGATTTCGGCGCGAACCGTGCTGGCCGCCTGCGCGGAGGGCGATGAATTGCGCACGAGCCTAGCCGTGCTCCGCCGCTTCACCAAGCGCGACGCGGTGGACACTATCGCGCTGCGACGCAAAATCGCGGCGCGGTTGCTCGAGGCCGGGCGGTACGTCGTATGATTCGCATCGCCAACGGTCAAGGATTCTGGGGCGACTCGCTTGAAGCGCCGGTGGAACAGGTTCGCCGCGGGCCTCTTGATTATTTGACGCTCGACTATCTGGCCGAAGTCACGATGTCGATCCTCCAGAAGCAGCGCACGCGCGATCCCAAGCTCGGTTACGCCCGCGACTTCGTGGACATGATCGCCCGTGTGCTGCCGGATTTGAAGGAGCGCCGCATCCGCGTGATCGCCAATGCCGGTGGAGTCAACCCCATGGCCTGCCGCGACGCGGTTCTGGATGTCGCCAAAAGGCAGGGAATCGCGGTGCATGTCGCGGTGGTTGCGGGCGACGACATCATGGGGCGTCTTGATGACTTCCTCGCCCGCGGCGTCGAGCTCAACAACATGGAGACCGGCGAGCCCCTCTCTGCAATTCGCGCGCAGGTGCAGAGCGCCAATGTTTACTTCGGGGCCTTCCCTGTGGCCGAGGCGCTGGGGCACGGCGCTGAAATCGTGATCACCGGACGCGTCACTGATACCGGCCTCGCGCTGGCGCCGATGATTCACGAATTCGGGTGGAAGCACGACGACTGGGACCGCTTGTCCGCCGGCACCATCGCCGGGCACACCGTGTAATGCGGTGCGCAATGCACCGGCGGCAACTGCCAGGTGGATTGGGAAACGATTCCGAATCTCGCGGATGTCGGTTATCCGATTATCGAAGCTGAACCCGATGGCGGCTTCGTCATCACTAAACACGCGGGAACCGGCGGACGCGTAACCATCGAATCCGTCAAGGAGCAGTTGCTCTATGAAATGGGCGATCCGCGCGAATATATAACGCCGGATTGCATCGCGGATTTCACTAGCATCCAGCTCGAGCAAGTGGGGCCAGATCGCGTGCGGTTTTCGGGTATCCTCGGTAAGCCGGCAACCGACATGTACAAAGTTTCCATCAGCTATTCGGCCGGTTTCAAAGCCATTGGGACGCTGATGTACTCCTGGCCGGATGCTTACGCGAAGGCTCAAGCCGCGGACGCGATTCTGCGCGAAAGGCTGCACCGGCTGGGCCTACGCTTCGATGCGATTCGAACGGAATTTGGCGGCGTGAACGCATGTCACGGAACGCTGGCGGGGGAACCATCGCCCGAGATAGCGGAGGTGGTTCTGCGCGTCGGCGTGCGGTCCACCGAGCGAGCGCCCGTGGAGCGATTCACCAAAGAAATCGCGCCGCTCGCGTTGAACGGCCCACCAACCGTCACCGGACTCGGCAGCGGCCGTCCAAAAGTGGAAGAGATCGTAGCTTATTGGCCAGCGCTGATCCCGAAGACCGAGGCATCGCCCGAGATTTCGGTGGAGGAAACCTGATGGCTCGAGTGAAACTGGTTCGCATCGCGCACGCGCGCTCGGGAGATAAAGGCGATACGGCCAACGTGGGATTGATCGCGTTGAAGCCGGAATTCTATCCTTTGTTGGTTCAAAAAGTGACCGCAGATCGCGTGAAGGAGCACTTCGCGGGAATCTGCCTAGGCGCGGTGCAACGCTTCGAGCTGCCGAATCTTGGCGCGCTCAACTTCCTGCTGCATGAGAGTCTGGACGGTGGCGGTACGCTCTCACTCAAGGCGGACGCGCAGGGAAAAACCTACAGCGCGGCACTGCTGCGAATGGAGATTGATATTCCAGAAGATTTTTTAAAGTAATGCCTTCATATCAAAAGATCCTGTACGCAGTTGAGCAAGGCATTGCGCGCATCACACTGAATCGCCCGGAAAAGCGCAACGCGCTGGATGCGGAATTGATCACCGAAGTTCGGGATGCACTGCGAAGCTCCGCGCGTGACGAAAATGTCCGTGTGGTGTTGATCACGGGAGCCGGCTCCGATTTCTGTTCGGGGGCCGACCTCAGCGGCTTGGAGCGCACCTTCAACGCGGGCGTGCTGGATCACATGGCGGATGCGCGGAACATGGCGGAGCTGTTCCTGGAAATGCGCCATCATCCGCGTCCGATTGTCGCCGCGGTGCGTGGGCGCGCGCTGGCGGGCGGGTGCGGATTGGCCACGGCCTGCGACCTGATTGTGGCCGCCGAATCCTCTAAATTTGGTTACCCGGAAGTGAATATCGGATTCGTGCCGGCCATGGTGATGGCAATTCTGCGTCGCTCGCTGAGCGAAAAGCGCGCTTTTGAGATGATCGCCAGCGGCGAGATTATCACGGCGCAAACGGCTCTGGATTTTGACCTGATCAACGCGGTATTTGCCGATGAGACATTCGACATAGAGGTAGAAGCCTTTGTATCGAAGCTCGCGTCGAAGTCCGCTTCCGCCATTACGCTTTCCAAGCGGCTGCTGTATCACATGGACGGGATGACTTATGAAGCCGCTATTGAAGCGGGCGTGGAGACGAATGCGATCGCGCGGATGACGGATGATATGAAGAGGGGCGTAGAGAAATTCCTGAAGAAGTAGTGGGACCAGGCACCGACCCCCTCAGAATCCGCGGAAAAGGTACCGTCTCCCTCACGGTCGCGGTTCGGTAACGTTATCTAAACATGCTACATTCTTTCCGAACCGCGAGCGTAACCGACCGGCGCTTTTGATTTCTTCACGGATTAACGCAAGGCAAAATTGGCAACATCACTAATGCCGCGAGACACCCCATTCCATGGTCCCCTCCACTGGCCGGTTGTACGCGGCCGATAGCGAAATCCCTAACACGGTGCGCGTATCGCGCGGATCGATGATTCCGTCATCCCACAAACGTGCCGTAGCGAAATAGCAATCCGACTCACGCTGGATCTGGCTTTCCAGAGCTACGCGCGACGCGGCCAGTTTTTCTTCATCCACCGGCAGCCTCGCTTTGATCAACGACTCGCGCTTGATGATATCCATCACCCCCGAGAGCTGCTGCGGGCCCATCACTGCGATCCGGTGATTCGGCCAGGTAAACAAAAAGCGCGGCTCGTAAGCGCGTCCGCACATGGCGTAATTCCCCGCCCCATACGATCCACCGATCATGATAGTGATGGCCGGGACCGTGGAGTTCGACACCGCGTTGATCAACTTGGCGCCGTTGCGGATGATGCCCTGTTCCTCGTACGTCTTTCCGACCATGAAGCCGGTAATATTTTGTAGAAACACGAGCGGGATGTCCTGCTGATTGCACAGCTCAATGAACTGCGCGCCCTTGGCGGAGGATTCCGACATCAGCACGCCGTTGTTCGCGAGAATCCCCACTGGAAAGCCGTGTATGCGCGCGAATCCGGTGACCAAAGTCGGCCCGTATTCGCTCTTGAATTCCGAGAAACGCGATCCATCCGCGATGCGGGCGATTACTTCCCGAGCATCGAAGGGCACGCGCACGTCGGCGGAAGCCACGCCCAGCAGTTCATCCGAATCGTAGAGCGGCTCATCGACGCTTTCCTGTTGCGGCGTGGGCGACTTTTTCAGATTGAAGTTGGCCACGATCTCACGCGCGATGCGAATGCCGTCCAGTTCATCCTCGGCCAGATAATCGGAGAGTCCCGAAATACGCGAGTGCATTTCGGCGCCGCCCAGTTCCTCCTCGGTGGAGACTTCGCCGGTCGCCATTTTCACCAGCGGCGGCCCGGCCAGGAAAACCTGCGCTTGCTTCTTGACCATTACCACGTAGTCCGACATGCCCGGCAGATAGGCCCCGCCCGCGGTGGAACTGCCAAAGACAACCGAGATGCTGGGGATACGCAATTTCGATCGCCGCGTGATTTCACGGAATCCGCGCCCGCCCGGAACGAAAATCTTGCTTTGCACCGGCAAATCGGCGCCCGCGGATTCCACCAACATGATGGATGTCAGGCAATTCTCGCGCGCGATGTCGGCCAGCCGAGCATTTTTCCATAACCCGGCCTCGCCCGTGGATCCGCCTTTTGCCGTGGCTTCATTGGCGATGATCAGGCATTCGCGGCTGGAGACCAGACCGATGCCCCCAATTACGCGCGCGCCTGGCACTTCATCATCAAAACCGATTCCCGCGAGCGGCGCGATTTCAAGAAAATAGGAGCCTTCATCCAGCAGCAGCTCGACGCGCTGGCGCGGGAGCAGCTTGCCACGTTCAATGTGGCGCTGCACATATTTTTCGCCGCCGCCCTCGGTGGAACGCTTAAGTTCCGTGCGCAGACGATCCAGCATGGCCGACATCGTGTCATAATTCGCGCGATAGGAATCGGACTGTGGATCGATGGCGGTGCGGAGAGGTTCCAAGGTCCTTATTGTAGCTGGGGCTGGTAGCTGGGTGGCTGGTGGCTGGTTGCTGGTGGCTGCTGGAAACCCCTAATCCAGGGGATTTGTTGCGAATACGGAGAGTTCCGGGGTGAACCCGCGATCGTCCATTTCGAGAATTGCTTTTACGGCGTGCGCGATTTCTTGGCCGCGCAACTTCGTCTCATTGGCCTTTTGTGCGAAGCCGGCGGCGGTGGCGAAGTTAGTCACCACTTCGCTCGGATTCACCAGCATCACCCGCACATTGTATTTCCGGAGCTCGGCGCGCCAGCATTCGGTCATGCCTCGCAGGGCGAACTTACTGGAATAATAGGCAGTGCCATTCGCCGCGCCTCGCAGGCCGGCGGTGGAAGAAATGTTGATGATGTTGCCGCGATTCCGGGTGATGAAAATCCGCGCGGCTTCGCGGCCCATCAACATCGCTCCCGTGACGTTGGTGGCAAAAACCGCGTCGAAGCTGGCGCGGTCGAAATCCACCAAATTTTTGAACACTCCGAATCCGGCATTGTTCACCAGGATGTCCAGATCGCCGAACTTCTGGAGGAGCTCCCGGTAGGTCCGCTCGACATCCGCTTCATTGGAAACGTCGGCATGAATCGGATGCACACCCAGTGAGCGGGCGGCTTCGTGGAGACGCCCCTGGTCGCGGCCTGTGATGGCGACACGTGCCCCAGCCGCCTTAAGCGTTTCCGCAATTGAGCGGCCGATGCCGGCGCTACCGCCGGTGATCAATGCGACTGCGTTTTTGAGATCCACAGGTAGAAGTATAGCGAGGAAAACCGAGCCGCGACTGGAAGGCAGCGCTACAAGGAGTTACTGCTCCCCGGCATTCCGACGCTCCCTTCCGGTCGTGGCTCGGTTATTCAAACTGTAGGCCGGCGTGAAATGTTCCGTCAGGCTTTTCCTCGCACCACGTCACCCGAACCTTGCGCGGGACGTTGGCTCGCTTTGGATCCAGGTTGGTGCGAATCACAATGGACGAACCGGCTTCGAGCGGCGTTCGCAGCGCAACACCCAGGCCGACGTCAGAACTGTCCAGAAGGTCGGCGGTAATGTAACGGGGATTGCCAAGATAGTCTTTAGTCTCGACACGCACTACACGCCGGTCGCCGGCTTTGCGATTGACTTTTCGCCGTTGCGGGCTGCGAGTGATTGCCATTATGCCCTCTCGCCTTGTTCATCGACTGGTTCGGAGGTAGACTTTAGCTGGATAATGGTGTGATTGCGAGGTTTCCATGGCGAAGAAGAAGGTGGTAAGAAAGGCGAGCCCTCCCGCGAAAAAGACCCAAAAGCCGCCAGTTTCGCCGGCCGAACCGCAACCTGTTTTGGCGGCACTCATGGCGGAGGAGCCCGACGAATCCGAAGACGACATTTTTCCGATTGTGGGCATCGGCGCCTCGGCCGGGGGCCTGGAAGCATTCACGGAAATGCTGCAGACGTTGCCGGCCAATACGGGCATGGCGTTCGTTTTCATCCAGCACCTGGATCCCAAGCACGTCAGTCTTCTGACGGAACTTTTACAACGCCAAACCAGCATGGGCGTATTGGAAGCAACCAACGGCCTGAAGGTGGAACCCAATCGGATTTATGTGATTCCGAAAAACACCCACATGAGTCTGGTCCGCGGGGTTCTTACGCTCACGCCGCGCGGGATGGCTCCTCTTCCCCACATGCCAATCGATCCCTTTCTACGTTCACTCGCGGCGGAGAAGAGGAGCCGCGCCATAGGCGTAATCTTGTCCGGCAATGCCTCCGACGGCGCCCTAGGAATGATGGCGATCAAAGCAGCGGGCGGCATCACGTTCGCTCAGAGTCCTGAAAGTTCCAAGCACGATGGCATGCCGCGCAGTGCCGTGGGGGCCGGTTGCATCGATTTCGTTCTTGCGCCACACGAGATCGGCAAAGAGCTAGGCCGGCTGGGACACCACCCCTATATTGCTCCTTCTCAGCCGCGCCCGGAGGACGATACCGCTGCCGGCCACGAATCCATGGACCGAATTCTGGCCCTGTTGTGGAAAGCCACGGGAGTGGACTTCGCGCAGTACAAACCCAACACCCTCCGGCGCCGCATCCTTCGCCGCATGGCCTTGCGGCGCATCGACAATCTGGACAGCTATGCGGTGAAATTGCGTTCCGACGACAGCGAACTGAAAGCGCTTTATGAAGATATTCTGATCAATGTCACAGAATTCTTTCGCGATCCGGAAGCGTTTGACGCACTGAAGAAGATCGTTTTTTCAAGTCTTCTGTCCCACCGCGAAAGCGGCGCCCCAATTCGAATTTGGGTTCCCGGTTGCTCCAGCGGCGAAGAAGTATATTCCATCGCCATCGCGCTGCTGGAGTTTCTGGAGGAAAAGATCCACGACATAGGCATTCAAATCTTCGGTACCGATATCAGCGAAGTCGCTTTGGAGAAGGCGCGCAATGGCATATACTCGCCGAGTATCATCCAGGACCTGGGCGCCGAACGCCTGCGCCACTTTTTCACCAAGTCGGACTCCAACTATCAGATCAGCAAACGGGTGCGCGAAATGTGCATCTTCGCGAAACAAAACATGGTGAAGGACCCGCCCTTTTCCAGGCTCGATCTGATTAGTTGCCGCAACGTGCTTATCTACCTGGGGCCGGCGCTTCAAAAACGCCTGATTCCCATCTTCCACTACGGCCTGAAGCCGAATGGTTTCCTGATGCTGGGTTCGTCGGAGACCGTGGGCGGATTCAGCGACCTGTTCGCGCCAACCGATAAGAAGTCCAAAATATATTCCAAGCTGGAAATCACGGGCCGCAAAGCATTGCAGTTTCCAGCCCAAGATAGAGAACCGGAGAAATCCGAGTCCGAAAAACCGGGCGCCACGTGGACGGAGGCGGAAGTGCAGCGCGAGGCCGATCGGATCGTGCTCGGGAAATACGCGCCGGCTGGAGTGGTGGTAGATGACGATCTGAATATTTTGCAGTTTCGCGGCCGGGTTGGCGCCTACCTACAGCCGTTTCCGGGCATGGCCAGTCTCAGTCTCGTCAAGATGACCAGTGAGGGGCTATCGTCCGAGCTCCGCAACGCGGTACAGAAGGCCCGCAGGGAAGACGCCACGGTACGGCGTGAAGCGTTACGCGTCCGCGCGGAGGCGGGCGTAATCGAGCTGAACTTCGAAGTGATCCCTTTCAAACTTCACGCGGGACGCGCCCGCAGATACCTCATCCTTTTTGAGGAAACTCGCACCCAACGGCCGGCGCCGGCCGCGCGGACACCCAAGAAGCGCCCCAGCATGTCTACGCTGGAGCGGGAAAATGTCCAGCTTCGGGAGGAGAACCTCGCTACCAAACGGTACCTGCAAACCATCGTGGAGGAACATGAGTCGGCCAGTGAAGAGCTGCGCTCGGCGAATGAGGAGATACAGTCCAGCAATGAGGAGTTGCAAAGTACCAATGAGGAACTGGAGACCGCCAAAGAGGAATTGCAGTCCACCAATGAGGAATTGAATACCGTAAATGATGAGCTGCAGACCCGCAACCAGCAAATCGCTCAGGCCGGCAACGATCTGCAGAACCTGCTGAGCAGCGTAAATATACCCATTGTGATGTTGAGCAACGATCTTCGAATCCGGAGGTTCACGCCAGTATCGCAAAGAGCGCTGAATTTGATTCCTTCCGACGTGGGCCGTCCCATCAGCGATATTAACCTGAATCTGGAGCTACCCAGGCTGGATCGCTTGCTGGCGGAAGTAATCGAAACGCTGACACCCAAGGTCATGGACGTGAAGGATCTTAGTGGCCGCACGCACTCGCTGCGCATTCGTCCCTATCGAACTGAAGACAACAAAATAGAGGGGGTGGTGATGGTCCTTCTGGATCAGGAACTGCTGAGCATCCCTGTCGACGTTCTCGCCGATCCAACCACCGGCCTGCCCCACGCGCCGCAGGAGGGCAGCGAAGCGCTGCGCGCCTTCAGCGCAGGGCTATTGATCGCGCAGGAGCGGGAACGCTTCCACCTTTCGCGCGAGCTGCACGATGACTTGACGCAGCGGCTGGCGCTGCTCGAGCTGAATCTGGACACGCTGCAGCGCAAGCATCCTACGGCCGATCAGCTGGCGGAAAATCTACAATCGTTTCGCGAGCAAGTCACCGCGCTCTCCGAGGATTTAAGGCGCATCGCCTATCGGCTGCATCCTTCCGTGCTGGATGATCTGGGCCTGGCGGTGGCGGCGGAGACCTTCGTCCGATATTTCAGCGAGCGCGAAAATATCCAGGTAGCGTTCCACCAAAGCAATATCCCAGCGATCGTGGATGCGGGCGCGGCGCTTTGCCTGTATCGCGTATTGCAGGAAAGCCTGCACAATGTGTCGAAACATTCCGGCGCCCACTCCGCGGTGGTCACCCTCGGGGGAACCGACGGCAACCTGCGTTTGACCGTAAAGGATTCAGGCTCCGGGTTCGACCCAAAGACAATCCAGGGCAAAGGCGGCTTGGGTTTGCGCAGCATGGAGGAACGGGCGCACTTGCTGGGAGGAAAGTTCAAAATCCATTCGGATGGCAAAGGCACCGAGGTAGTGGTGGAGGTGCCGCATTCCCCGCAATCCGCCGGCGCGAGCGACGCCACCGGGGCCTGACTGTTCTGTTCAACCGCTCAGATTATTGGCGATCCGATGTTCCAAAGCGTAGCGGGTGAGTTCGGCCGTGGAATGCAGATCCAGCTTCTTCATAATCCAGCCTTTGTGGAACTCGACAGTTTTCGGTGAGATCCGCAGGATATCGGCGATCTCCTTGGCCGAGTGGCCTTCCGCGACCAGTTGCAGCACTTCGCGCTGCCGCGTGGATAGCAGCGGCCCGCGCTTTTCGGCAACTTTCAGGATGCCCTCCAGCGCGCTTTTCGCAATCAGCGGCGTGACGTACAGATTGCCGTTCAGGACATCGTGAATGGCAGCCACCAGCTCGGAGGCAGCCGATCGCTTCAGCACATATCCGGAAGCGCCCGCGCGGAAAGCCTCCACTACATAGGGTGAATCCGAATGCACCGTTACGAAGATCAGCTTCGAGGTTGGAACCGCCACCTGCAGTTGACGTGCCGCTTCCACGCCGTTGAGTAAGGGCATGGAAATATCCAGCAGAATAACATCCGGGCGCTCCCTCTTTGCGGCGGTCACCAACGCCCTACCATCGCCCACGGAACCTACTAAATCAAATTCCTCTTCCAAGAGCTTGCAGAGCCCGGCCGCCACAAGCGAGTGGTCATCGGCCAGAAGTATTCGCGCTCGTTTGGATTGTGTCATTTTTACAGCGACCATGGCCACAAGAAGAAATCAGGCAATTTGATATCCACCATCGTTCGCGCCGGTACGGACTGTTCAGAATGATCATACTCCTTTCGTTGTCCTGAATATCAGCTGGCAGGGCATGGCCCTGCCCCACCGCAATATCAGCCTGCAGGGCACGGCCCTGCGCCACCTACGAATCGGCGCCGGCGTGCCGCTGCAGCGTCGGTTTCAGATTCAGATTGCGGATCAGCCGATGCAGATAATTGGGATGCAGTCCCAATAGACGGGCCGCTTCCGTGTAGTTTCCGCCGGTTTGCTCCACCGCGCTGACGATTAGCTGCTTCTTCGATTCACGCACCGCATCGTGAAAGGCTTCCGCGGGCGCTCCGGTTGGACTAGCTTTGTCCAGGATGGACTCCGGCAAGTCTTCGGGCAGAATCAGATCGGATGTTCCCAGCACTACTGCCCGCTCGATCGCGTTTTCGAGCTCCCTGACATTGCCGGGCCATTCGTAATTGAGCAGGCAAGCGCGGGCGCGCGGCGAAATCCCCACCACCGTCCGGCCGGACCGCTTCCCATATTTGGACGCAAAATAGCTGGCCAGCAGTGAAATATCTTCGCGCCGGTCGCGCAGTGCGGGCATACGCACCGAAACCACGTTCAGGCGATAGTATAGATCTTCCCGGAAGCGGCCCTTTTTTACTTCCTCTTCCAGGTCGCGATTAGTGGCCGCGATCAGCCGCACATCCAGCTTGATGGTTCGCGTACCGCCCACGCGCTCGAACTCGCGCTCCTGCAAAACCCGCAGAAGTTTGGCTTGCAGTGAGGGAGCCAGCTCGCCGATCTCGTCCAGGAAAACTGTACCGCCTTCCGCCACCTCCAGCTTACCTTTCTTCTGCACGATGGCGCCGGTAAAAGCGCCCTTCTCGTGGCCAAACAGCTCGCTCTCGAGCAAGGATTCGGCCAGCGCGGCGCAATTGATGGCCACGCACGGTTTGTTCGCCCGGCCGCTGTTCTGATGGATCGCCCGGGCTACCAGTTCCTTGCCTGTCCCGCTCTCGCCGAAAACCAGGACGGTGGAATCACTGGTGGCAACCCTGCCGATGAATTGATAAACATCGCGCATGCGCGGGCTTTCGCCCACCATGTTATGCTCGACGTTCATCTCCGCCTGCAGACGGCGATTTTCCTCCTCCAGCCACTCCATGCGGCGCGCGTTATCCAGCGCCGCGGCCGCGATACTTCCGATAGCAGTCAGAAGCTGAAGATGATCTTCATCGAAGCGGACCGCCGGATCGCTGGCATCCAGATAGATGACGCCCAGCACGCGATCGAAAACCTCCAGCGGCACGGCGAGAACACTGCGGATATGCCGGTCCACCACGCTCGCGGTATCGGAAAACTCCTGGGCCGCGGGAAGATCGTTGCATAGTAAGGCTACCCCTTCCTGCAGCACTTGCGAGGCGATGGTGCGGCTCACCTGCACGGCTGGGTTGGCTCCCGTCCGGCGGTCCCACCCGAAAATCGAGCTGCATTCTTCGAGGCCCTGGTCGCACAGGAGAATGGCCGCGCGGTCCGCCGGCGCTACTTCGAAAATGGACTCCAGCACTTGGCGCTCCAGCGCTTCGAGGCCACGCACGGAATTCACGGCTTTGCTGATACGTAGCAGCGCGTTGAGGTCCCGGACCGTGCGCCCGGTTGGAGTGATTTTGTCAAGGTCGCGCAAATAGCGGGCGTCCTGCGTGCGCAGGATTATGGTGGAGCCTCCCCCCGTGTCATCCTTATCGAATTCCACCGAAGGTGAGGTACGGCTTTCGGCCTCCGGCCTCACAAACAGGAACAGAGAATTCCCGATCTTGATCTCGTCTCCGGAAGCCAGCATCTTCTCGGTCACCGGCACGCCGTTCACGAAGGTGCTGTTGCGGCTGTTCAGGTCCTGAATCTTGAACCCGTCCGTCTCGCGCCGTATGAGGCAATGGCGGCGGGACACCGAGGCGTCCAGAATCGGGACCTGGTTGGAAGGCTCCCGTCCAATGGAGATCTCCGGGTCCGATAAAGGAAAGCTGTTTCCCTTGAGCGGGCCGGCCAGGGCTTCGAGTTCCGGGTAAGTCTCGGACATCGTACTGCGCATAAAAAGTATATCTGATGCAAGCCGCCTTACGTTAGTCTATCTAAGGTGATAGCCTTACTATCCGAACAGATAGTATACGTCGAGCGAGTTTCCGTGGCAGCCCTCGCAAACCTGTAGAGATATAGGTTAGTGAATGCATTTGAGCTGGCAGGACGGGTGGCCCCGCGATTGCTTAAGGAGAGGACGAGAAATTAAGTAGAACACCTTAGTTCAGAAGGAGTAAAACCATGAGGATCAAGACCAGAATCAAGTCCGGCATCGCGGTTTGGGGAACCTAGGAATTCGACGGCCCACACTCCCCCGACATCCCCAGCAGAGCGGACCGTTTTCCTTCCTGGAGACGATCCTTTCTGGTTTACCCTTCCTTCAAGAGAGCGAGGATAGAATGCGGCGCGCGCGGCCTTCTTCGCTTTGGATCGAGGAGCGTGCAACCTCCGCTCGGTGATATTTGGGAGACTATGCTCCTCGATCCGCTTGCCATTCCTGCTTCCGGATCGCGAGCGAAAGGGACCGGTGGCTGCTATTTCCTTACGCGGGCGGCCTCTAAGGCGAACACCCTATCCGAGAAGATAGGGTGTCTATCTGAACAGATAGCGCGGAAAGACCCTAGAGACCCTAGAAGCCCGGTGGTAAGGCTCACTCGGATCGGAATCATCTACTTCTTTTTCAATTGTTTCTATGTACTTAGTACACGACACTCCTAGGTCATGGTACCGTTGGCATCGCAGTTGCACTTAGGGGAAGCGGTCGTAAGGCCAATCCAAGCAAGGAGGATCGAAGCAATGAGGACCAAAACTAAGATCAAAGCCGGAATCGCTGTTTGGGGAACCTAGTGATTCATGCCGCGTGGCAGCACCCCTACCGTTGTCACGCGGCAAATTAAATTCATCATCAGGAAATCATACAAAAGGAGAAAAGGCCAATGAGAACCAAGACCAAAATCAAAGCTGGAATCGCCGTTTGGGGCACCTAGCAGCAAGCGCAGCTCATAAAAGCACTCACGAGAGCGGACCGCAAGAGCGACCGGGACTAAGACTGGTGGCTTATGCGGTCCGTTTTCGTTTTGGGGTTCGGGAATGCGAGCCGCGGCCGGATGGGAGTGCCAGCGTGGGGGCCAGAGGCGCTCGGGGTATCGCTCCCTTCCGGTCGCGGTTCTGCGTTATAAAATGTAAGCTTCGTAACCATCCATGAGCGCTCTTATAAACGACGTTCGATACGGCGTGCGGATGTTGCTCAAAAGCCCCGGCTCAACGCTGGTGGCGCTAGTCGCCTTGAGTTTCGGGATTGGAGCCAACAGTGCGATCTTCAGCGTAGTGAATGGCGTGTTGCTGCGCCCTCTGCCCTACTCCGATCCCAGCCGCCTGATGGTAGTTTGGGGAACCAAGTTAAGCCGCGGCATTAAACAGGAGTTGGTTTCTCCGGCCGAGTATCGCACTTGGGCGAGCGAGAATCGCGTCTTCGATCGGATGGCCGCGTTGCGCGCTGAGCCTCGCGTCCTGACGGGCGGCGAGCTGCCGGAGCGTCTGGAGACCATGCTGATTTCGCCGGCAGCGTTCGAGATGTTGGGAGTGCAGCCGGCGATGGGCCGTGCTTTTTCCGCGGACGAAAATCAGCCGGGCCGTAGCCTGGTCGCGGTGCTGAGTTATGGCTTATGGCAGCGGCGCTTCGCGGGTGATCCGTCGGTGCTGGGAAAAGCGGTTACTCTGGATGGCATCGCCTATACGGTGGTGGGCGTGACGCCGCCGGGTTTTCATTTGCTGGAGGTACCTTCCGAGCTATGGATTTCGTATACGCTGGATTCCAAAGAGTTGGACCCAAGGAACACGGGCGTCCGGACCTTGCGCGTCATTGCGCATCTCAAGCCCGGAGCGACGCTCGACCAGGCGCAAAGCGAGATGCGTTCCATCGCGCGAAAAATGGAGCTGCAGGATCCGGACGCCAACGCCGGCTACAGCACGGTGGTGGTACCGTTGCGCGATCAACTGATCGGGAATATTCGCACTACGCTAGCGACGCTGGTTGGCGCGGTGGTGTTTGTACTGCTGATCGCTTGCGCGAACGTGGCGAATCTTCTGCTGGCGCGCGCCGGGAATCGCGAAAAGGAAATCGCTTTGCGGTCAGCCCTAGGTGCAAATCCGGGGCGTCTGGCGCGGCAGTTGCTAACCGAGAGCGTGCTGCTGGCGCTGGGGGGAGGAGTGTTGGGCTTGTTGCTGGCGGCCGGGAGCGTATCCCTATTGAAGAAGTTAGGCCCCACAACAATTCCCCGACTGGACGAGGTCAGCGTGGATTGGCGCGTGCTGGGATTCACTCTGCTGCTTTCCGTCGCCACCGGAATCATCTTTGGGCTGGCGCCCTCTTTGGCCAGCATGCGGACTGATCTTAACTCCGTCCTGAGATCCACCGGCCGCGGCAACACCGGCGGACCGGCATCCCAGCGCTTTCGCAACGCACTGGTGGTTTCCGAAATGGCTGCCTGCGTGGTGTTGTTGACCGGCGCTGGATTGCTGATTCGCAGCTTTGCGCGACTGGAAAGCGTGAATCCTGGTTTCCGGTCCGATCACGTTCTGACCCTGCAGATTGCCCTACCCGAAAGCCGTTATTCGGATTTCAATGTCGGCTTGTTTTACAAGCAGCTTGTCGAACGATTACAGGCTCTGCCGGGCGTGCGGTTCGCTGGCGTCGCGCGCAAGGCCCCGTTAAGCAGTGGAGATGACACCAGCTTGAATTTCAGCATCGAAAATCGGCCGGTGCAGGCCAGCGCGGAGCAGCCGCGGGCGCAGTACCGCGCCGTGAGCGCGGATTATTTCGACGCCCTGGGCATCCCGCTGATCCGCGGCCGCCATTTCGACCGGACGGACGGAGAAAAAACTCCGGGCGTGGCGCTGGTCAACGAAACTTTCGCGCGCACCTATTTTCCTTCCGAAGACGCACTGGGAAAACGCATACAATCGGGACTCCCCGGCAGCGTCTGGTGCACCATCGTCGGCATCGTCCGCGACGTGAAGCACGCCGGTTTAGACGCCAAGGATAAACCCGAAACCTATTACCACTATCTGCAAGTCCCACGCTCGTGGATGAGCTTCGTCGAAGGCAGCATGACCGCCGTGCTGCGCACCGATGCCGACCCAGCCTCGCTGGCCGCGGCCGCGCGCGGTGAAGTCCAGAAGATGGATAGCAGCCTGGCGGTATTTAACATTCACACCATGGAATCGCTGGTGGATTCTTCGCTGGCCCAGCCGCGTTTCCGGACCACGCTGCTAGGAGCGTTCGCCGGATTGGCGCTGGTCCTGGCGGCCATCGGATTGTACGGCGTGACCGCTTACTCCGTCGCCCGGCGCACCAACGAATTAGGAGTCCGCATGGCGCTGGGCGCGCAGAAGGGCGACGTGCTGAAGCTGGTAATGGGCCAAGGCGCGATGTTAGCCGCGTTCGGAATCGGCATCGGACTGGTTCTAGCATTCGGGGTCACGCGCGTTATTTCGAATCTGCTCTTCGCCGTGAATGCGGCTGATCCACTGACGTTCGCCGTCACGGCGCTGCTCATCCTGGTAGTAGCTCTCGCGGCCAGCCTGATTCCAGCGCTGCGGGCGGTCCGAGTAGATCCCGTGGTAGCGTTGCGATATGAGTAAAAACTTCCGTTTCTCGTTTCTCGTTTCTCGTTTCTCGTTCCTGTTCACCCGGCGCGCCACCCAACGAGAAACGAGAAACGAGAAACGGCTTTCGCGGATGCTGCTCTGTTTCCTCGCGGCCGCTGCAATTTTGCCGGCCGCGCCCCCCAAGCTTGTACTAGCGGTTGTCATCGATCAGTTCCGCTACGATTATTTGCTGCGCTTTCGCGCGGATTATAATTCCGGCCTGGCGCGCTTGCTCGACAGAGGCGCTGTTTTCACCGATGCCCACTATATCCATGCGGCCACAGTGACCGCGGTGGGACATAGCACGTTCTTATCCGGCGCAACCCCATCCATCAGCGGCATCGTCGCGAATGAATGGTTCGACCGTGAAAGTGGCAAAGCCGTTACCAGCGTTTCCGATCCGGCCACAAAACTCGTAGGCGGCATTCCAGGCCGCAGCGGCTCGTCGCCGCGCCGTATGTTGGTCAGCACGGTCCCGGACGAATTGAAGATCCACAATTCCGAAACAAAAGTGGTCAGCGTTTCCATCAAGGATCGCAGCGCGATTCTTCCCGGCGGCCATATGGCCGATGGCGCCTATTGGTACGACAACGACTCCAACGCTTGGGTCACCAGCTCGTATTATCGCGACGAATTGCCGGAGTGGGCGAAGAAACTGAACAAAGAGCGGCCTTCCTCGCGTTATCTCGGCGTGAAGTGGCTCCCGTTCGATGCCAAGGATGATTCCGGGAAGCCCTTCTGCAGCATGGTCGCGGGCACTGAGGAACGCTTCTGCGGATCCATCGAAGCCACGCCGTGGGGCAACGAAATGATCGAGGAATTCGCCGAGCGTGCTATCGAAGGAGAAAATCTCGGCCGTCACGCGGGAACCGATGTACTGGCGGTCAGCTTTTCCTCGAACGATTATGTCGGGCACGCCATGGGGCCGGATGATCCATCCGTACGCGACATCTCCATCCGCACGGATAGATTGCTGGGCAAGCTGTTCGATGTCATAGATGGCCGCATTGGGGTGGGCAACACGCTGGTGATCTTGACGGCCGATCACGGAGTGGCGCCAGTTCCGGAAGTGAACCAGGCGCGCAAGATGCCCGGCGGACGCCTCAAGGCTGGCGAGCTCAGCGAAAAAATCGCGGATGCCCTAACCAAGCACTTCGGACCCGGTAAGTGGCTGCTCGCGAACTCAGGCGGCATGTTGTATTTCAATCAGGAAGTCATTCGAACCAAAAAATTGGACCCGGTTGAAGTGGAGCGCGTCGCCTCTGAAGCCGCGCTGGAACAGCAGCATATCGCTCGCGTCTACACCCGCGCCCAGTTAGCGACTGGCCAGGTACAGCAGGATTCGATCAGCCGCGCGTTCAGTCTGGGATTCTTCGGCCCGAGATCCGGCGACCTGTTTATGCTGCAAGAGCCATATTACTTATTCGACGCTGCGGGCACTTCGCACGGCACGCCTTACGATTACGACAATCATGTGCCCGTGATTTTCCTGGGGCCTGGAATCAAGCGCGGCAAGCATTCCACGCGCATCGCGGTGAACGACATCGCCCCTACGCTGGCTGAAATACTCAAAGTAGAACAGCCCTCCGGCTCCATCGGACGGATCTTGAGTGAGATCCTGGAATAACAGCGGGCAATTTATAAAGGCATGCCATTCTGTCGCTCCATAGCCCTAGGTCTGCTCGCCTGTGCCGCGGCGCTTGCCCAGGACGCGCCCGAGCCAACACCAGCGCCTGAGCGCTGGAATCTCAACTTCCAAGCTACTTCCATCGGCCAGTATCACGGAACTTTCAACTCGCCCTACGCAGGGCCATTCAGCCTTCAAGATTATCCCGAACGGGATGTTTCGCTCACGACGACCCTGTTCTTGGCTTTTCGGGTGACCCAAAATACTCTATTCGTTTTCGATCCTGAGATCGCCGGCGGCAAGGGATTCAGCGGCGTGAACGGAGTTGCAAATTCCACCAACGGGGAACTGCCCAGAGTTGCCAGCGCCACGCCCAAACCCTACATCGCGCGTTTATACATCACGCAGGATTTCGGATTCGGAACGGAGAAAGAAGCGATATCCAGCGATGTGAATCAGCCCGCCGGCGAGCGGCCGATGACGCGCTACAGCATCACGGTGGGCCGATTTACGCTTACTGATTTCTTCGACAACAACCGCTATTCGCACGATCCACGCAGCCAATTCACGGGCTGGGCCGTGATGTACAACGGCGCTTGGGACTATCCGGCCGACACGCGCGGCTACACCTGGGGATGGGTGCACGAATTCCATACCAGAAACTGGTCGCTGCGGTATTCCAGCGCGGCCGAGCCGAGAGTGGCCAACGGTCTGCGCTTCGACCGGCGGATTCTGGTCAACCGCGGCGACACATTCGAGGAAGAACGGCGCTATTCGTTGCGCGGCCATCCAGGCGCGGTACGCGTCCTGGAATATGCGAATCACGCGCGAGCCGGCAACTACGCCGAGGCCATGGCGTTGAGCGAGGAAACCGGGACGCGTCCCGATGTGATAGCCACTCGCAAGAATGGAACCTTGAAGTACGGCGCGGGTGCCAGCGCAGATCAGGAGATCACCAAGGACTTCGGAGTCTTCGGGCGGCTGGGTTGGAGCGATGGAAAGACCGAGAGTTTTGCGTTCACCGCCATTGACCGGCTGTTCACCGGTGGGGTCTCTCTGGCGGGAACCAAGTGGAAACGCAAAGACGATGTGGTGGCCACCGAGCTAACTGTGAGCGGCCTATCGGCGGTCCACCGCGAGTATCTGGCTCTGGGCGGATACGACTTCCTGATCGGCGATGGAAAGTTGAATTACGGAACTGAGAACATTTGGGAAAGCTACTATAACGCCCGCCTCTTTAAACACTTCTTCACAACTTTCGATCTGCAGCACATCCAGAATCCGGCTTACAATCGCGATCGGGGCCCGGTGTGGGTGGAGTCCGTTCGGCTGCACATGGAGTTCGGCAAATAGCAACTACCAAAAGCACCGACTCCCTTACGGTCGCGGTTCGGCTACAGACGATCGTTACCGAACCGCGACCGTAAGGGAGCCGGTGCCCTTAATAAACCGCGCGTTTCGCCTCTTGACTCTTGGTGGCCAATGAAAACCGCTCTTCCACGCCGGCGCTGCCTTCGATCAGCGCTGTCACGTGCTCCCCGACCATGGGTCCATGCTTGAAACCGTGGCCAGAGCCGCCGCCCACCAGCCAAACATTGGCGAATTCCGGATGCCTGTCAATCAGAAAATCGCCGCTCGATGTAATTTCGTACTGGCACACTCGCGATTCGACCAGCGGCGCCTTGGCGAGTGCCGGAAAGCGCTCGGCCAGAAACGCGCGCGCAGCATCCAACCCGCCCGCCACGCGATCGCCTGTGTCGGGATCAAACGCCGGTCCGTGCCGGTCAAACGCCAACTTAAACCCACGATTCTCGATGTCGGGAAGCGAGTACGCGCCGCGCTCGTCGCTGAAGTCGAGCCAGGCCGGCATGTCAGGCGCGGTAAACCGCCGGTCCCCCGGTTCAGTGCCGAAGAAAAATACTTCCTGGCGAGTGGAGCGGATGCGACCCTCCAAAATCTCCGGAAAGATTTTCGGCAACCACGGCCCGCAAGCGTACACAAACGTCGAAGCTCTCAGCACGCGGCCCGATTTTGTCCGCAGCTCTTGACCATTTGGCGCCAGGGCCGCCTCACGAAAATAATCCACACCGTTTCGAATGGCGTCTTCCACCACCGCGCGCACTGCTCGCCGCGCCAGCGCGACGCCGCTATCAGGCTCGAAAATCCCCACGCGTTCCGACGAATAGCGGATCTCCGGGAATCTCGCTGAAAGCTCCGGCTGCGTAAAAGTTTGAAACGCTACACCACATTTCTCCAGCGTCCGCAGCGTATTCGCGTTATTCGCATCATTCGATGCGGGCGTCCACAACACGCCGGTTTTTTGAAAAAGCTCCGGCCGATTCATATGCTCAAACAAATCGGTCCAAAGCCGCAGCGACGCAAGCGACCAGCGCGTGTAGATCTCCTGGCGGCCATACCCCATTCTCAGGATGCGCGATTCGCCACCGGAGCTGGCCCGGCTGCTCCCCGCGCCGTAGGCGTCCAACACGGCGACGGAACGGCCGGTGCGTTGCAGCCGGTGCGCCGTCCAGGCGCCAAAAACGCCCGCGCCAATCACTACCACATCGTACGCTTCAGCCAATCGTTGCACCTTTTCTGGAGTGCGTCGCTCGCCGGTATGCCAGATCGGCGGCCGCGACATCCTCGACCGCGAGGCCCAGCGATTTGAAGATGGTTATTTCATTCGCATCCCGGCGTCCCAGCTTCGGATCCGCCACAACCTGCCCGAGCTCAGCAGCGATGTGGCTTTCGCCGAACCGGCCTTCGAGAATCCCTTGCACTACGTCGCCGGATTCCTTGAGCGCCGCGGCGCGCGAATCCACTATCAGCCGTGCGCGCGCAACCAGCGCCGGATCCATCTCGCGTTGATTGGGGCGGCACGCGCCCACCGATATTACGCACGCACCCGCTTTCACCCAACTGTCCTCGATTACTGGCGTTGGCGATGCGGTAACCAGCACGATGACATCCGCTCCGCGCGAGGCCGTCTCCGCGCTCTCCGCCGCGCGCACCGGATATTTCCCGGACTCAGCTACGAAATTGGAGACGTGAGTGGCCGACGGACTCCAGCAACGTACATCCGTGAAATTTCGGACCAGCGACAACGCATCCAAATGACTGCGAGCCTGCACGCCTGAGCCAATGATTGCGAGCACAGCCGCGTCCTCCCGGGCGAGGTAGCGTGCCGCGACGGCCGAGACAGCCGCGGTCCGCGCCTCGGTAATGAATCGGCCATCCAGAATCGCGAGCAAATCGCCCGTGGCCGGATCTAACAACACGATGGTGGCCAGATGCGTGGGCAATCCGTGGCTCGGATTATCGTGAAATACTGTCACCAGCTTCGCACCCATGGCAGGCGTGGACCCGAGATACGCCGGCATGGACGCGAAAAATCCGCCTGGCGCTTCGATTACCGTCCGCACCGGTTGCTTAACCGCGCCAGCCGAAAACGACGCGAGGGCAGCTTCCATCGCCTCAATCAGTCCAGCCATCGAAAGCGCGGCACGGACGTCCGTTTCGTTCAACCAGATCGGCATATGAAGATTCAGTGTGACACGTGGGGCAGGCACTTTGGCCTGCCTAATAAATCAGCCCCGCAATACATACAGCACCGACCGCGGAATATCCAGATTCCCATTCCGCCCCGTACCCAGCGCAATATCCGGTTTCGCATCGCCGTGAAAATCGGACCCACCCGTCACCGCCAGTCCGTACTTTTTTGCGATCTCAGCATAGCGCCGGACATCGTCAGGTGAATGGTCGGAATGATACACCTCGAGGCCGGCCAATCCAGCGTCCTTAAGGTCCTGGATCAAAGCCTCTTCGGCAGCGGCATCGCGCACGCCCAGCCGAATAGGGTGCGCCAGTACCGCCAAACCACCCGCGGCGGACACTTGTGCGGCAGCCTCGCTAATCTCCGGACCGTGCCGCTCCACAAAGGCCGGACCCGATTCGCCGAAGTACCTGCGAAATGCATCGTCATAATCGGCCGCGTATCCTTTTTGGATCAGCACGCGCGCAAAATGCGGACGGCCAGTCAAAGTCCGCCCGAACCGTTCGACTTCGCTCAACTCGATCGGAACTCCCATGGATTGCAACTTGGCCACCAATCGAAGGTTCCGTTCGCGGCGCGAGGCTAGCAGTTCACCCACCCAACCGCGAAATTCCGCCGAGGGCGGTGAGTGCAGAAAATACGCCAGCACGTGGACCGTGCGCCGTTTATCCCGGCTCATCCGGACGCTCAACTCGATGCCGCACACCAGATCCAGCCCGTAAGCCCGCGCAGGTTCCCGCGCCTGATCGTAACCGGCGAATGTATCGTGGTCCGATATCGCTAGAGCCTCCAGGCCTATTGCCAGTGCGCGATCCACCAATTCCAGCGGCGTGCAGCTTCCATCGGATTCGTTGGTATGCGTATGCAGATCGATCACAGCTTGAGCTTTCGCAGCCGCAGGGCATTCGCGATCACCGAGACGGAACTGAAGGTCATGGCAGCGCTGGCCACGGCCGGGCTCAACAGCAGGCCGAAGAATGGATACAGAATTCCAGCTGCCACCGGCACGCCAATAATGTTATAGAAAAACGCGAAGAACAGGTTCTGCCGGATATTGCGCAGGGTGGCCTGGCTCAACGCGCGCGCCCGGACGATCCCGCGCAGATCGCCTTTCACCAGCGTGATCGCCGCTGTCTCCATGGCGATATCCGTACCCGTGCCCATGGCAATCCCGGCCTGCGCGCGAGCCAGCGCGGGCGCGTCATTTATGCCATCGCCCGCCATGGCCACCAGATGGCCCTGAGCCTGAAGTTCAGCAACCACCTCCGCCTTCGCATCCGGCAACACTTCCGCGCGTACTTCATCGATCCCCAACTTTCGAGCCACCACTCCGGCAGTCAATGCGTTGTCGCCAGTCAGCATCACAATTCGGATACCGTCGCGTTGCAGCCTTGCGATCGCTTCCCGGGCGGACGGCTTGATGCTATCTGCGATTCCCAACAAGCCGGCCGGTTGGCCGTCGATAAATACAAACACCACCGTTTGCCCGTCGCGCTGCAGTTCGGCGGCGCGCTCCAGCCAATCGGGCGAAGCAGCCTTTCCCACTTCTACGCGATGGCCATCCACTAATCCCGAAACGCCCTGACCCGGGAGATTTCGGAAATCACTCGCTTCGGATAGCCTCAAGCCTCGCTCCATCGCTCCCGCAACAATCGCAGCCGCTAACGGATGCTCGCTCGCCCGCTCCACGCTGGCGGCCAGCCGCAACACTTCCGGATCGCCGGTTGTAAGCAGTTTCGGCTTCCCTTCGGTCAGCGTTCCAGTTTTATCGATGACCAAGGTATCGATTTTTTGGAGCACTTCGAGGGCCTCCGCATTGCGCACCAACACACCGGCCTGTGCGGCTCGCCCGGTGGCCACCATAATCGACATCGGAGTCGCCAATCCAAGCGCGCAGGGACAGGCGATGATCAGCACCGCGACCGCATTGACCAACGCGTAGGCCATGCGCGGCTCGGGCCCCCACCAGCCCCACGCGATGAACGTGACAACCGCCGCCACCATCACGGCAGGTACGAACCAGGCAGCTACAGCGTCCGCCAGGCGTTGAATAGGCGCGCGGGAGCGCTGGGCGTCACTCACCATTTTCACGATTCGAGCCAGCAAAGTTTCCGCGCCCACTCGCTCGGCAATCATCACAAACGCGCCTGTTCCATTGACGGTGCCGCCAATCACGCCGCTGGCTACCGTCTTCTCAACCGGGATTGGCTCGCCGCTGATCATGGATTCGTCGATGGAACTTGAACCGGATTCAATGACACCATCCACTGGAACCTTTTCGCCTGGGCGCACACGCAGCCGGTCTCGAACATGCACATGCTCGATCGGCACATCGGCTTCGGAGCCATCCATCTGGATTCGCCGCGCTGTTTTCGGGGCCAGACCGAGGAGCGATTTGATGGCGCTACTAGTCTGGCTGCGCGCCCGCAGTTCCAACACCTGTCCCAAAAGTACCAACGCTACAATCACCGCGGCCGGCTCGAAATAAACGGCCACCATGCCGTGTTCGCGGAAGGATGCCGGAAAAATCCACGGCGCCAAGGTGGCCACCAGGCTGTATAGATACGCCGTTCCGGAGCCCAGTGCAATCAGCGTGAACATATTCAAGCTGCGCGCTTGGATGGACGCCCAACCGCGATCAAAGATCGGCCATCCGCCCCACAAAACTACCGGAGTTGCCAGCGCCAACTCCAGCCAGCCTGAGTGCGCGCCGAGATACATCATCGCGACTAACGCTGAGGCCGGCGGAAAGCTGAACCAGAATCTCCGCAGCATGGCCGTATATTCCGGATTGACTTCGTCCAGCATCGCAGCGGTGAACGCGGTAGGTTCCAGCGCCATCCCGCATTTCGGGCACGAACCCGGCCCAATCTGGCGGACTTCGGGATGCATCGGGCACGTGTACTCGATCGCGGCGGCAGTCGGGGCCATCGGTTCAGGTTGAGCGCCGGGATGAAGATATTTTTCCGGATCGCCCTCGAACTTCACCCGGCAGCCGTTGGAGCAGAAATGGTAGCTTTGCCCCTGATAGATTGACTTGCCGGCCACATGCTGGGGATCCGCGCGCATGCCGCACACCGGATCGAGAACCTTAGCGTGGTTTTGAACAATTGGAAACATGATTAGCTACTACCAGAGTACCTGTGCGGCCAACCGAACCGCGACCGGACCGGAAGGAAGCGCTACCGGCATCGGGCTGCCTTGCCCGGCATCGTGCTGCCTTGTAATGAGTAACGCTCCCTTCCGGTCGCGGCTCGGTTTCGGCACAATAAAAAGGAGTGGCCACTAACGACCTCACCACCGGACTCGACCCCGACGCTCTCTGGTACAAGGACGCGATCATATATGAAGTCCACGTACGGGCGTTCTATGACAGCGAGGACGACGGCATGGGCGATTTCCGCGGGCTCACCAGGAAACTGGATTACCTGCAGGATCTCGGCGTCAACACCATCTGGCTGCTGCCCTTCTTCCCTTCCCCCTGGCGCGACGACGGCTACGACATTTCAAGCTACACCGATGTTCACCCTGCCTACGGCACGCTCCGCGACTTTCAGACTTTCCTGAAACAAGCGCATCGCCGAGGCATTCGTGTGATCACCGAGGTGGTGTTGAACCACACCTCCGATCAACATCCCTGGTTCCAGCGCGCGCGCCGCTCGCCACCCGGCAGCCGCTGGCGCGATTTCTACGTGTGGAGCGACACGCCCGACAAGTACCCCGACGCACGCATCATCTTCAAAGATTTCGAAACCTCCAACTGGACCTGGGACCCGCTGGCCAAGGCGTACTTCTGGCATCGCTTCTATTCGCACCAGCCGGATCTCAACTACGACAGCCCCTATGTACGCGAGGCGGTGCTCGAAGTGATCGATTTCTGGTTCGACCTGGGTGTCGACGGATTCCGTCTGGATGCCGTGCCCTATCTTTTCGAGCGGGCCGGCACCAACTGCGAGAACCTGCCCGAGACGCACGAGTATCTAAAGCAATTGCGCGCCCACGTCGATTCGAAATATAAAGACCGGGTGTTGCTGGCGGAAGCCAATCAATGGCCCGAAGACGCCATCGCTTACTTCGGAGCGGACGACGAATGCCACATGGCCTTTCACTTTCCGCTGATGCCGCGCATGTTCATGTCCATCCGCATGGAGGACCGCTTTCCGGTTCTCGAAATTCTGCAGGAGACGCCTCAAATCCCGCCCGCCAGCCAGTGGGCTCTGTTTCTGAGAAACCACGACGAGTTGACGCTCGAAATGGTCACCGACGAAGAGCGCGACTACATGTATCGCGTCTACGCACAGGAGCGGCGCATGCGCATTAATTTGGGAATCCGGCGCCGTTTAGCCCCGCTACTGGAAAACGACCGGCGCAAAATCGAATTGATGAACGCGCTGCTCTTCTCGCTGCCCGGCACGCCCGTGATTTATTACGGCGACGAAATCGGCATGGGCGACAATATTTATTTGGGCGACCGCAATGGCGTCCGTACTCCCATGCAGTGGAGCGCGGACCGCAATGCCGGCTTTTCGCGAGCCAATCCGCAGAAACTTTACCTGCCCATCACCATCGATCCTCAATACCACTACGAATCGGTCAACGTGGAAGCCCAGCAGGATAATCCACACTCGCTGCTGTGGTGGATGAAGCATTTGATCGAGCAGCGCAAGCAATTCAAAGCCTTTGGCCAGGGAACGCTGGAGTTTCTGCGTCCTTCCAACCGCAAAGTGCTAGCTTACTATCGCCGCTACCAAAACGAAACGATATTGGTGGTCGCCAACCTTTCGCGCTTTCCGCAACACGTGGAGTTGGACCTCACCGGGAGCAAGGGAATGACGCCGGTGGAGATTTTCGGACGCACGGAATTTCCGCCCATTGGCGATCAGCCTTACCTGCTGACGCTCGGCGCTCTAAGTTTTTATTGGCTGTCGCTCGAATCCAGGCAGATCCGCCAGGAATCGGTCCCGAGCGAAACGAGCCAAGCCAGCCTTCCGCTAGTGTCGGTGAATTCGTTTGACGAGGTGTTCCAAGGCAGAAGTTTGGCGGTACTGCTCCGTATGCTGCCGGACTTCCTCAAGACGCGCCGTTGGTTCCTGGGGAAGAATCGTGCCATCCGTTCCATCGACATCCTGGACACGCTGACCATTACCGACACGGCATCCCAGATCCTACTAGCCAGGATCGAGTACACCGAGGGTGATCCGGAGATTTACGTTCTTCCTGGTTCGGTGGCTACCGGGGAGGCAGCCGAACAAGTGAAGGCGAAACTATCCGACGTGTCAGTGATGCGCTTGCGCGAGCCCGGCGGCCAGGAAGGCATTCTCTACAGCGCCGTCTGGAACCCTAAGTTCGGCGATGCGCTGCTGGGAGCCGTCGCGAGGAGGCGGCGCTTCCGCGGCCGCTCTGGAGAATTGATCGGGTCTCACACTCGGGCCTTTCGCAAGGCCTGGGGCGAGCGCCATGCGGATCTGGCACCCACCGTCCTCAGCGCGGAACAAAGCAACACCTCCATCGTTTTTGGCGATCGCTTCATCCTGAAGATCTATCGCCGCATCGAACCCGGTATGCACCCCGAGATCGAGATGGGCGCGTTCCTGACGGAACGAAACTTTCCGCACGCGGCGCCGCTTACCGGCAGCATCGAGTATCGCGGGCAACTCGATGGAACGATGAGCGTCGGCGTGCTGCATGGCTTCGTCCAGAACCAGGGCAATGCCTGGAGATACACGCTGGATGCATTGAGCCAGTTTTTCGAAGGAGCGCTCACCCGTCACGAATCGGAACACGCCCAGCCCGGCGAGAGCCGACATCCGTTGGATCTGGCGCGTGCGGATTTTCCGCAGCGGGTGCACGAATTGATCGGCACCTACGCGGATTCGGCGCAGTTGCTTGGCCGCCGGACTGGGGAGTTGCATCAGGCGCTGAGCTCTGACCCGGCTGATCCATTGTTCGCGCCCGAGCAGTTCACCGATCACGCCCGGCAGGCCTTCTATCACGGCATGCTCGGCTTCACAGCGCAGACTCTTCAACTTCTGCGGCAGCAACTGGAGAACTTGCCTGCCGCGGCTCAGGACCAGGCGCGAAAGCTGCTCGAAAAAGAGGAACAAATCCGGCGCTTCTTCCGCCCTGTTCCCGAGCAAAGAGTTCCCGCCACCCGCATCCGCCTACATGACGACCTGCGGCTGGAACAGATTCTCCACACCGGCAAGGATTTTGTCTTCGTCGGTTTTGGCGGCCGCGCCGATCGTCCCTTGAGCGAGCGTAGGATCAAGCGGCCACCGCTGCAGGACGTCGCGAGCCTGCTGTTGTCGTTCGAGTATGCGGCTCACGCCGTTCTGTTCGATCAAGTGCCCGGCGTGACGCGCCGCCCCGAAACCACACCAGCGATCGAGTTTTGGGCCGCCTACTGGCGCGATTGGGTGAGCGCGATGTTCTTGAAAAGCTACTTAGAGAACGTGGACCGAGCCGGCTTGCGTCTGCAGAACGACGCCGATGTCCGCTTGCTTTTGGATGTTTTCCTAATGGAGCAAGCTCTGGATGAGGTAGGCCGCGAACTCATGGAACGTCCGGAGTGGGTAACAATCCCGCTGCGCCTAATCCTGCGCCTGCTCGACGGGGTTACGGAACACGACGGTAAGAATGCGTGAAGAACTCAAGAGCACCGGCCGCTTACGCTCGCGGTTCGGTAACGGAGCCGGACCGCGACCGTAAAAAATCGGTTCGCAGGCGAAAGCGCCTGTGCCACCCAATCGTAAGTCTAACCGGCCGGTGCCTTTCCGCGTCAGAACTTATTCAACTCCGCAATCAACCCCTGCAGCCCCTTCTTGCGATAAATCTGAATCAGCCGCTGTTCCTCATCCGACGGCGCCATCACGCGCTGCAATTGCGGCGTGTCCAGATCCGCGCGGCTCAGAATCCACAAGCTACCGTCGGCGAATTCAACACTCGACACAAAGCCTGTCATCGCCTCAATCGCGAGCGGCGCTCCTCCACGCGCGGGGAATTTCAGCGTGGCGTTCTCCAGAATCTGGCTCTTCTGCCCTGGCGCCAAATTCAGCTCCGCCGGCACCGACCCTGCCAGGAACTGACGGCCGCCGTGATCCTCCAGAATCCATCCGATTTCCAGATACCGTATAGGACGATCGGAGCGGTTCTTTACCTCGAGGCGCGGCGCCCGCGCTTCGTTACCGGCGATGCGTGCCATGCCGCCCATCGGATCGACAGGCGAATCGGGCAGCCGCAAAAACGCGAACTGCACCTGCTTTTCCGGCTCAAAATTGGTGGCGCGGCCGCCACGGACCATTTGCACATCCAGCGTGGGACGGTCGGCCGAATGCGTCATGCTGTCCAGGATCTCGCGCCGCAACCGCTCAGGACCGCCTTCGGCCACCAGCGATTTGAAATATTTCCGGTCGCGCCGGGCCTCGAACTCGCTCAGGGTCAGCGTGCGGCGTGAACCTAATTTGTCGGCGCCGTAAAAACTGAGATCGTCGAATAACACGCCATCCAAACCAATCTGGACCGGAACGCCGCCCGACGAAGCCTGCAGCGGCCTAAGCAGCCGCAGATCCATATGCACCGGGAAAGTCTCGAACGGGCCGACATCCAAACAGGTAAATGTCACCGAGCCTTTGCCACCCGGCGTTACTTCCTGCGCCGTCACCAGAAAGGTTATGCCGCGAATCCTGCGCTGCGATGAGTTACGCAGCGTCAGCGCGGCGTGTAAATCCAGCAACATCGCGCCGCCGCGCGCCGTCTCGCTGGATTCGCCGTAATCGGACGCAATCACCGCAACCGGGGAATCCTTCGGCAGATCGATCTTCGGGAGCACGCCCGCAAAGGCGGCGCTCGACAATAAAATCAATCCAAGAACACTACTGCTCCGCATCATACACCTTGTTGGTCGTGACTTGACCAGTGTCCGCGTCGACGTAACGCACACCCAGTGAACCGCGCATACTCACAGAAACCGTAACGGCATCCGAATGTGGATGCATCAGCGACAGCGTACGGCCGTTCTGGCTCAGATCCAGCGATAAAGAAGACGCTTCCAACATCACATCTTCCGTCGCCGCCGCTGGATGCTGCACCAGTTTTCCGACCCGATCCACTCGGACGCGGCCGAGCGCGGAAAGCAGATGATCCATTTGCGGCCGAGGCAGATTGATCCAAAACGCAGCACCGAACACCACCGTCGCGCACGCTATCACCATCGCGGCGTTCCATCCCAGACGAGGCCGGCCGGATAGGGCAGGTTTGTCGAAGCGAGCAATGGCTTCGCCCGCCGCCAGACCCACGCGAACATTGGCCGACATCTCTTCAGCCAGTTGGTTCCAATTCAGATTTTCCGGCAACTCCGCGGTCACTTCCCGAACTTTCTGGCGTGCCGCCCGCAGCGCCTGCACTTCGCCTGCGCAGTTCGCGCATCCGGCCACATGCCGGCCAGTGCGCCACCGATCCCACGGTCCCAGATCCCCGCCGGACCACAACGCCAATTGGACTTGATTGGGATGTTTCATTTTAGATCTTCTTCCCAAGCGTCTTGCGTCCCCGGTCCATGTAACGGCGAAATTTGATGCGCGCATTCGCGATGTGCGACCGCACGGTGGCTTTCGAACAGTTCATCTGCTCGGCCACTTCATCGGCCGGCAGGCCTTCCACATCGCGCAGCAGCAAGGCCGTTCGCTCGCGCTCGGTCAGACAAGTGAGCCCCTCCTCCAAGTACGCCCGATGCTCGGTGCGCAGAACGGCCTGCTCAGGACTTTCTGAGGGCTCACTCAGCGGGTCAACCAAGCTGTCAATCTCGCAAAAGTTGACCTTGCCATTGCGCCGCAGAAAATCGATAGCAGTGTTGCTGGCAATTCGGGACAACCAGTGCGCCGCTTTGTCGATGTCCTTGAGCTGGTCCTGGCGCTGCAGGGCCTTGATGAAGGCTTCCTGGGTAAGATCCTGGGCGTCCGCGACGTTCCCGACAATCCGGTAAATCAGCAGGAAAATTCGCCGTAAGTTATCAGAAACAAAGCGGTTTTGCAGCTCTTGCGTGGCTTGCAAACTGGCGTCGAGTTGGGACGGAGCACCCCGTTCGCTCATCACTGTCTCAAAACTGTAAACTGCCGACGCCATCCCTATAACAGGCTGACGTTAAAACCCGAAAAGCGTGCAAACCTTTCATCGGCTTCCCTTCCTCAATTGTATATGGCTGGGCCGAAGGACTCTAGCCGCGAATGAACGCGAATTCACGCAAATAAAACATTGGCGTCCATTCGCGTTTATTGGCGGCCCAAATCTTCGAACACGCCGTGCGGGAGATCCTCCAGCGACCGGACCACCACGTCCGCCCGATCCAGCAATCCCTTGCGGCTCACCCCGATACACCGCATTCCCGCCCGGCGGGCTGCTTCCACGCCCGGCACAGCGTCTTCAACCACAATGCAGCGCGATGGCGGCATCCCCAATCGCTCCGCCCCTTTCTGAAATACCTGTGGATCGGGCTTCCCGGCGGTGACATCCTCGGCCGAGACCAGGGCTTGGAAGAGTCCGGCCATTCCGATCACTTCCAGCACCACCTCGATATTCTTCCGGGGCGCTGAAGAAGCGATAGCCTGCAGCCAACCTTGCTCATGCAACCGTCCGACCCATTCCCGCGCCCCCGGAAGCGGGTCCATGCGACCCTCCCGAACCAGCTTGCGGTACAGTTCTTCCTTCGCGTCGCCCACGCGCTGGATTCGTTCAGCCGATGCGCCAGCGGGCAGCCATTGCGGCAGGATGGAATCGTTGCGCTGTCCAAATGTCTTGATGAACTGATCGTGCGTGATGGTGATGCCTTCGGACGCCATGGTGTCCCGCCAGGAGAGCCAATGGTATTCTTCCGAATCCACCAGCGTGCCATCCATGTCCCAAAGTACGGCGCCAGTCATTCCGTTATTTTATCGTGACGTAGAAATCGGCAGTAGACACGACGAAATTCAGCTGGACGAACGTGTGCCGCTTCCAGCGAGCGACTTGGGCAATAGGATATTGATCTGATCGAGGCCAGGAAATTGGGTTTGTGGGCCCGCGTAGCCCGCGGTAAGATCTTGGGTACCGATTTGCGCGCCGACGCCAAAGGTCGGGGCATCGAAACCGGTGCCGAACAGAACCAGATAAACCTCGCCTGTCGACAGATCAATGGGTACTTCCTGGAGACTCCCGCCTTGCTGGGTGAAGATAGGCTCGACGGTTTGGACATTATCCGCTCCAACCCGAACCGCGTAGCCTGCCGGAATTCCGCTCGGATCCAGGAGGAATATTGTGGCGGCCAACGGAACGATCTGAATTTCCGTGCTCGCGGAATGTCCATCCGTAGTTGTAATCGTAACCACGGCACTGCCCGTCGCAAGGCCCCCCGGTAGAACGAAGTTCACCTGTCCTGGTGAGGCGAAGTAGATCTCGGCCTGGCTTACAGCGCCCAACTGATCCGTTACGCTCACGGAGGTGCCTCCCAAGCTGGTGGGAAGGGTTGGCGGTGTGCCGTAAGCCGTACTCAAGGCCAGGTGCTTGCCGAATGCGGATGCGATGGAGTGGGGCGCCATGGGCCCATACGAGAAATCGGCGGCCGAAACGACACTGATGAGCGCGGAGGGCCGGGAGAGATTGAAGAAGACGCCGAAACCGTTCGACGCGCCCAACCCCAGGTCCAACTTGCCATCCCCATTGAAGTCTCCCGCGATCACTGGGCCGAACGGTAACGGCAGATCGGGCATCTGCAACCGAAATGTCCCATCTCCGTTCGCGACCAAAATGTTCCCGTTGCTCAAGAATATGTCGGGGATTCCGTCGCCATTGAAATCGCCCACCAACACGGATGGTGCGGTGTCGGAGTGCAGGTCGGTTGTATAGATGACTGGAGGTAGAAACGTACCGTCGCCATTTCCGAACAGGATCGCTACGCCTTGCGGCTGGAAACCCGAAATGAGGTCCAGCTTGTCGTCGCCGTTGAGATCGCCCGCGGCTAAGCTCATCAGACTTGTTCCGGGCGGCGAGGCCATCTTCGCACCCGCGGACAGCGTTCCGTCAGCCTCGCCTAGCAACAGGTTGATGCCCGATTCAGTCGCGACGGCAATATCGTCAAAGCCGTCTTGGTTGAAATCCCCAGCCGCCAGCGCCAGCGCCCCCATACCGGCCGCGTAGGTCGCGGGCGGTGCGAACGTCCCGTCGCCTTTGCCCAGGAAGACCACTACTTGATCTGTTTGAAAATTATTAGAAGTGTTGATCGCCGCCAAATCCGCATGGCCGTCTTTATTGAAATCGCCGGTTACCAGCGACCAAATGGAGCCAGGCGCATTGCTCGAGGCAGGCGCGAGGAAATTTCCGTCGCCTTTGCCCAGGAAAATCAGGATGCTGCCGGGGCCCGTAGGACGAGCAACAGCCACGGCCAAGTCCGGAATGCCGTCTTGATTGAAGTCTGTCGCGACCACGGAGGTCGGGTAGGCTTGTGGATCCGCGACCGTGAAATCGTAGCTGAAAGTGGACGTTATCGCATCGCTCGCGCTTCCCAGAAATACCGACAGGTATTGAAATCCGCTCACGAACGCCATATCGGAAATGCCGTCTTTGTTGAAGTCTCCGGATGTTACGGCAACGTCCGGATAGAGGCCACCCGGGAAATTAAAAGGAGCCGACCTTGAAGTTACGGGAGCGGGTGAGGGCAGAAGCGGCGCGCCGTCCAGACCGCCGGCTCCGTCTCCAAAGAAAACGGTAAGCTCATCTTCCGTATTGGGAAGGCCCGGGCCAGTTGTATACTCCCGGCTGAGCACTGTCGGATTGCCGACCGCGATCACCACATCCATTTTTCCGTCTCCGTCAAAGTCGGCCAGAATGACTGGATTGCTGTTCGTGTTCAGGAAATCCTTCCGCGTGGGAAACCCGCCTTTTCCATCTCCGAGAAGGATAGTGATGCCATTGGTGACGATATCGGGAATCCCGTCACCGTTCATATCGCCAACCGCCAGGGGTCCAGGAGTGTTGAAACCACTCAGCGCGTTATAAACCCCAGCGACCGGAAAAACAGCCGGAGGCGAGAATGCTCCGCCTCCAGTGCCCAGCATCACCGCAACTTCACTCGCGGGAGCGTACATGCTGGCTGCGATGACTCCCGCCGCGGGACCTGTCAAGAAAACAAGATCCTGCTTTCCGTCTCCATTGAGATCCGCGATTGCGATGGCTGCCGGCCCAATTAAATTAGGGGTCGGGAGAGTGGACATTACAAATGTCCCGTCGCCCTTGCCCAGCGCGATGAGAATGTCTCCGGTGGGAAGCCCGGGAGCTCCCACGGCGATATCCGGCTTTCCGTCGCCATTCAGATCGCCTACCGCCATTGAGCCGTTGACGCCGCCGAATGTGAAGCTGCCCGCCGGTTGGAATCCGCCCAAGCCGTCCCCCAGGAAAACGTTAACTCCACCTGAGCCTAGCGCGGTGATATCAATCAACTGCTCGTACTGGGCGACCAAGTCTAATTTGCCGTCGCCGTTGACGTCAGCCAGGATCACCGAGATGTATTGGCCATACTCATCGGGAGGAGGTCCCCTCTGCAGGGTCCCGATTTCGTTTTGCGAGATAAGTTGCAGATGCTCATCGAATACGGCGACATCCAGGCTGCTGGGGCCCTGATCCGAGGGCGACACGAACAAATAGTTCCCTGAATCCAGAACTGCGAAGGCAGCCGACTGCGCCACTCCACCCTGGCTCGACGCCGGAGCGGAAGCTTTTGCCGTTCCGTTGGTTGCCGGGCGACCCAGGCAGGTCGAAAACTGCTGTTCAAAATGAGGGATGGTTCGTAGGATGGCGTAAGGCGAACTGTTCGCCATCTCGAAGGCAGTATACGAACCATCGCTCTGGCGCAAAAGTGTCAGATGCGATGAACCGGTGGCATCCAGATTAATGGTCTTCGCGTTTAGGAAATTAATCGGTGGACACGCGGGCTGGGTACTGGCGCAAACCGCGGCCAGCAGCGGAAAAATAATCTTGATGTTCATAGAAGGCCCATTACTTTATCGTGATGTGCACTAAAAGGGTCCTTAGCCCGTCAAAATACAGGGAGATGGTCGAGGCGCCCATCCCCGCGAGTGATTTCGGTAATAACATGTTGATCTGGTCGAGGCCTGGAAATTGGCTCTGCGGCCCCGCGTAAGTCACAGTAAGGGGCGTTGGATAAATTTGCGCTGCTACGCCGACGGGGATATCAAAACCGGT
>DASYNU010000063.1:0-9139 GCA_036008345.1 Bryobacteraceae bacterium | reverse complement strand
CGTGCGCGAGGGTTTTTCGAACGTGCGTATCGGGTTGCTTCTGGAAATTGCAACTACCTGCGGCGCGATTGTGGGCGCCGTTATCGCTACCCGTACTCCTACAGCGGCCCTTTCGATCATTATGGGCGTGGTGCTGCTGGTGTCGGCTTATACGTCCACGCGGCCACATCCGGATCGTTTGGCTACCAACACGGACCCGCTGGCGCAACGGTTCCGATTGAACGGTGAATATCCTTCTGAAACTGGTCTGAGGCAGTACGGCGTTCGGCGTGTGAAAGCCGGTTTCTCGATGATGTTTGGGGCCGGCGTGACGTCAGGACTGCTGGGTATTGGGTCGGGGGCGTTAAAAGTAATCGCGATGGATCATTTCATGCGAATCCCGTTTAAGGTTTCTACCGCGACCAGCAATTTCATGATCGGTGTGACAGCGGCGGCCAGTGCTGGAGTTTATCTTCGCCGGGGATGGATCGTCCCCGAGGTGACGATGCCTGTGATGCTAGGCGTCCTCATAGGTTCGTTACTAGGCGCGCGGTGGTTATCGGCAGCACCCGTAAAGACCCTTCGGCTACTGTTCGCGGCCGTGGTGGGCATTCTCGCGCTTGAGATGATTTACGGAGGTGTTACAGGAAAGTTATGAACCTCGCCGACAAGCGGCTGGATCGAGTGGTCAGTGCGGTGCTCCGGGCAGGCGTCATACTTGCCGCAACACTTGTATTGATAGGCGGCATCGCATTCCTCGCGAGCCATCCCCAAGCCATGCCAGATCATCGGAAGTTCCATGCTGGATCCACCCAGCTTGCTAGCATACGTGGCGTTCTGGACGGCGCGCTGAACTTGGATCCACTCTATATAATTCAGCTTGGACTTCTGATTCTCATCGCCACGCCAATAGTGCGGGTCATCACGTGCGCGGGCGGCTTCGTACTGGAGCGGGATTGGACCTACGCCACAATATCGTTGATCGTGCTGGCGCTCCTGATAGCCAGTCTCACAGGGTCCGGCCTGTAGTCGCGCCTCAAACCGAACCGCGACCGGAAGGGAGCGTCAGAGCGCGCGGTGTATCCCGAGTGCTCGTAACGCTTCCTACCGGTCGCGGTTCGGAAACAAGGGTCGATGGCCGGCAACAACGGTCGATAGTCGGAATCAAGCGATCGAAATATATGCGCACGAGGAAAGTAACCAAATCACCGGCTGATAGAGTCTTTTGCTAAGATCGATTAGATTCTTCCCAAAGGAAGGTGACCGGTGAGTCAGAAGCAAGAACCCGAAAAACGCAAACCAAAATCCAACTTTTCCCGCCGTGGTTTTCTGCAGGGCGTCGGCGTCACCAGTGGCGTCCTCACTACCGGCGTTCTTGAAAGCGAAGCCGAGGCACAAACCAGCGCCAAGGTGGCTGGGCCCGGTGAAGTTCCCATAACATTACAGATCAACGGCAAGCCCTACAAGACCAGCGTTGAGCCGCGCGCCACGCTGCTGGACACTTTGCGGCACCGCCTGGACCTTACCGCCGCTAAGCGCGTGTGCGACCGCGGGACCTGCGGCGCCTGTACCGTCATCATCGACGGCAAAGTTATGTATAGCTGCACCGTGCTTGCCATCGACGCGCAGGGCCGGCAGATTCAAACGCTAGAGGGCCTCTCGCAGAACGGCAAACCGCATGCCGTGTCGAGAGCCTTTGTAGCCAACGATGCGCAACAGTGCGGATATTGCACTCCCGGATTCGTAATGGCGGCCAAAGGATTCCTCGACAAGAATCCGAATCCGACTTATGAAGAAGTGAAAACAGGATTGGGTGGAAATCTCTGCCGCTGCGGCACCTACATGGGCGTTCGCAAGGCCGTGCTGGATGCCGCCAAAGAAATGAAGGGAACCAAAAATGCCTAACACCCCTGATTACCATTGGCCGCCGATGGACAAGCGGCGCGTTATGGGAAAGCGCCTGGAGCGGTTGGATGGCATCGCGAAATCCACGGGCGCCGCGAAATACAATTCGGATTTGAAGCCGGATGGAATGTTGTTTGGCGCCTTGCTCACTTCTCCGCATGCGCATGCCAAAGTGACTAGCATCGATACCAGCGCCGCTGAAAAACTGGCCGGCGTTACCGCGGTGCGCGCCGTCGTGAAGGCGGGCGACGAGTTGCAGTGGGCCGGCCAAGAGATGGCTTTTGTAGCCGCCACCACCGAAGACATCGCCAACGACGCGATCCGCCTGATCAGAGTAAATTACGAGGTGATGCCGCATCTGGTGAACGAAGAAGATCTGTCGAAAGCCGGCAACCGTGCCCGGCCTTCCGGCGAGCAAGCCACCGGCGACATCGACAAAGCCTTTCAGGAAGCTGACGCCACATCGGAAGGCTCCTACGGCATTCCGGTATTGACGCATTGCTGCCTGGAGCCGCATGGCCAGACCATCGCCATAAAGGGCGATCATGCGGAATATTTTCCTTCCACCCAGAACGTTTATGGAATCGCGAGCGATATTGGACGCGCGCTGAACATTCCCATCGCCAACGTACACGTCCACATGGATTACATGGGCGGCGGATTCGGCAGCAAGTTCCCAGCCGACAAGTGGGGCTTGGAATCCGCGGAGCTTTCCAAGGCCAGCGGCGGCCGGCCGGTAAAGCTGTTTCTAGATCGCGCTACCGAACTTTCCATCGCTGGAAATCGTCCCTCGGTTTTCGCCAAGGTAAAAACGGCGGCGAAGAAAGATGGAACCATTACGGCCTGGCAGTCCGAGACCTGGTCCACCGGTGGCATCGGCGGCGGCAATTTGAACGCCGCCCTGTTCCCTTACGTGTTCACTCAAGTTCCCAACCGGCGCATCAACCATACGGCGGTTTCCGTGAACGCAGGCGCCGCTCGAGCGTGGCGCGCGCCCAGTCATCCGCAGGTCTGCTTTATCACCTGTTCGGCTCTTGAGGATCTAGCGGCCAAAATCAACATGGATCCGCTCGACATGTTCCTCAAGAACATTAACTACACTTCTCGTGCCGATCTGTATAAGTTCCAATTCGCGAAAGCCGCTGAGTTGATGGAGTGGAAAAAGAACTGGCATCCGCGCGGCGATTCCGCGAGCGGTCCAGTGAAGCGCGGGCTCGGCCTGGCGCTCGGAACTTGGGGCGGGGCAGGGCACGCGAGCACTTGTAAGACCACCATCCATCCGGATGCTTCGGTGGAAGTAGAACTGGCTACGCAGGATCTCGGCACTGGCACTCGCACCATGGTAGCGATGATCGCCGCCGAAACTTTTGGATTGCCGGTTAGTGCGATCAAAGTAAAGTTAGGCGACAACGCGTATCCGAACTCGGGCGGGTCCGGAGGATCTACAACGATTGGCGGCGTCACATCATCCACGCGCAAGTCCAGCGTGAATGCGCTGGCAAAGCTGTTTGAGGTGGTAGCGAAATCGCTGGATGTAAGCGCGGACGATCTGGAAGCCGTGGACCAGCGCATTCGCGTGAAGGGTAACCCCGACAAGGGCATGAGCTTTACGCAAGCTTGCCAGAAGTTGGGCGTTAACAGTATTTCGGAAATGGGTGCGAATGAACCAGCCAAGGCTCCGCAAGAGGGCTTGAACACGGGCGGCGTGGGCGGCGTCCAAATGGCCGACGTTTCGGTGGATATCGAAACCGGCATCGTGAAAATGAATCGGCTGGTGGCCGTTCAGGATTGCGGGCTGGTAGTGAATCCGAAGACGGCAGAGAGCCAGGTGTATGGCGCGTGCATCATGAGCATCTGCGGTGCGCTGTATGAAGAGCGCATCATGGATGAGCAGACTGGCCGTGTACTCAATCCCGACATGGAGTTTTACAAGCTGGCCGGAATCGGTGATATCGGCGAGATCATCGTCCACATGGATATCCGCGAGGAGAACGATAAGCGCGGCGTGGTGGGATTAGGTGAGCCGTGCGCCATCGGCGGCATCGCTGCCATCGCCAATGCAGTTGCGAATGCCATTGGAGTAAGAGCGCCCAGAGTGCCGCTCACGCCGGCACGAATACTGGCCGCGCTCGAAAGGAGGACCGCGTAATGCAAGCCTTCGAATATGCAAGCCCTTCCACTTTGCATGAGGCGCTGGCTCTGCTCGGATCCCAGTGGGGTGAAGCGGATGTTCTGGCAGGTGGTACGGACCAGATCAGCTTGATGAAGGAGTATCTTCACACGCCCAAGCGCGTAGTGAATATCAAAGGCGTCAAGGAACTGGGCGGTATCCACCATTCAGCGCAGGGATTGCGAATCGGCGCGACGGTGACCTTTGATGAACTGGCTTCCAACCAGGCGGTTCGTTCTGAATACGCGGCGCTACACAGTGCGGTGATGGGCGTGTCGAGTCCGCAGATTCGCAACATGGGAACAGCCGGCGGCGATCTGTGCCAGCGGCCGCGCTGTTGGTTTTATCGCCGAGGTTTTGGATTGCTGGCCATGCAGGAGGGCAAGAGCCTGGTGCCCAATGGCGACAATCGCTATCACGCCATCTTTGGCGGCGGGCCGGCGTATTTCGTGAGTCCATCCAGCCTGGGTCCGGCGCTGATCGCGTTGGGTGCGAAGGTGAAGCTGGTATCGGCATCCGGCCAACGCGTCATTTCCGTGGACAAGTTTTTTGTGAGCCCGCAGAATGAATCCTCACGCGAGACGGCGCTTTTGCCGAATGAAATCCTGACAGAAATTCAAGTGCCTGCGGCGCACGGCGTCAAGAACGCCACTTACGAAATCCGTCAAAAGGAAGCTCTGGATTGGCCGCTAGTGGCTGCCTCCGTCGCCCTTCAGATGCAAGGCTCGACGGTCAGCAAATGCTCTATCGTTTTGGGGCACGTAGCGCCGACGCCGTGGCTCGCTCAAAAAGCCAGTCAGGCGTTGATCGGCAAAGCGCTCACTCCCGACAATATCGAACAAGCCGCGCAAGCCGCCGGCGACGGCGCCACGCCGCTGAGCGGAAACGAGTACAAAGTAAAACTGGTGCGCGTCGCAGTGAAGCGCGCGCTGCTGGAAGCTTCCGGAAAGGCGTAGCATGGGCGGCGAACGTTCTTCGTTGACGCAACTCGACGACGACCGTTGTGACCTGCTGCGCTGGAAGGGCATGTACATTGAGGCGGAATGGGATCCCACCGTTCCGCACTCCGGGGACCGCCTGTTCTGGTGCCACAAGACGCAGCAGTGCCTCGGTCCGGACGGCAAACTAGTTGACGACTACGAGTGCAATCCGGCGCGAGGGTGTTACAAACCGTTCTGAGGGCTCTCTCGCGTGAAAAATATCGGCGTGAGGGCGGGGTTGGCAGACGAAAGCAAAGCGTCTGCCCCACGTTGATGCACAAGGATTTACTATTGAGTGGCGCAGGCGCTTTCGCTTGAGAACTGGTTTTTTCAGGCTACAGACCGTGGATTAGCTTCTTCATCCGCCGGATTTCCACTTCATCGCGCTTGTAAAAAGTCCACTGCTTGATTCGCTTGCCACGGATCAGCCCGGCAGCAGTCAGGATCTTGAGGTGCTCGCTCGCGGTGGGTTGGCTGACGCGCAGCTTACGGGCTATCAGCAACCCGCACACGCCGTCCTTCACCAGGTCGCCGTCTATCTGAGGCGGGAACTGTTTGCGCGGGCGCTTCAGCCATTCCAGAATCTGGAGCCTGCGTGCATTGGCCAAGGCTCGCAAGGCGAGATCAAGGTTCATATAGACAATTAGCTAAGTAACGAATTATACTACCTAACATGAGCGACGCTAATCAACATCCTTACGTCACGCGCCTCAATGTGCAGTATAAGCCGCTGGAGGTGATCGAGGAGCGCGAACTATCCGATGCGTGCAGGCACCCCTGGTACAACCAGACCCTGTGCGAGGTAAATAGCTCTGTTGTCCGGCTGGGTGTCGTCGAGGGCGAGTATCATTGGCATAAGCACGATGCTGACGATGAGTTCTTCTACGTGGTGGAGGGTCAATTGTTGATTGACTTGGAGGACCGGAGCATCAGCCTGGCTCCCCGGCAGGGAGTGGTAATTCCCAAAGGCGTGATGCATCGCCCGCGAGCGCCGCAACGCACCGTAATGCTGATGGTGGAAACCAGTGGGATCGTTCCCACGGGAGATTAGCATGGCTCAATACCGCTATCGCGTGGTGGACGTTTTCACCGAAACAGCTTTGGAGGGGAATCCACTGGCCGTGTTTCCCGATGCCTCTGGAATTGATGATGGCATCATGCAAAAAATCGCGCGCGAGCTAAACCTGTCGGAAACCGTATTCGTTGTTCCGGTAACACGCGCTGATTGCGCGGCCCACATTCGCATATTCACGTCCACCATGGAGATGGTTTTTGCCGGACACCCGACCATCGGTGCCAGCTTCGTGCTGCTTGACGAAGGGCTAGTCGGCAAGGCGGCCGGAAATTTCCTGTTGGAGGAAAAAATAGGGCCCGTCGCGATTCGCGTAGAACCAGGCGACCGGCCGTTAATCTGGCTGAAGACGCCTCCCATCCAATTTGGAAGAACGTACGATCGGTCTGCGTGCGCGCGGGCGTTGGGGCTCGATCCGGCCGACCTGCTGGACATCGCTCCACAATTGGCGAGCGCCGGGAATCCGAACATCTTTATTGCGGCACGCGACAAGGGCGCGGTGGACCGGGCCTGGCTCGACATGAGCGGTCTCCGCAGCATCCATCCTGCCCCCGAGGGCCCGGCGTGCGTGTTTGTTTTCGCCCCGATTGCCGAGGGCGCTTATTCGCGGATGTTCGCGCCAGAGCATGGCGTCATCGAAGACCCAGCCACCGGAAGCGCCACTGGACCGCTGGCTGCCTTGATGCGACGAAATGGATTGACGCCGCCCGATAAGGGATCACGCTTCATCAGCGAACAAGGAACCAAGATGGGACGTAGGAGCTTTTTGCATGTGCTGGTCCACGGCGAAAACGGTCGAGACGGAATCGAAGTGGGCGGTTACGTTACGCCACTGGTTGAGGCCACGATGACGCTAGCTGACCGGTGAAGCGCCCGAACCGTCGTCGGCGATCGGATTGAGCACGCTCAGTACCTTGGAGAAGACCATTAATACAGAGGAGCCGATGTCGGGCAGCGCCGCCCCGCACGCGCAGGCGAGGAACCCAGCGATCAACGCGTACTCCAGAAGCTCTTGTCCCCGCGTGTCCTGGCAGATTTTCAATTTCCAGATCAGTTTCATAAAGGTCGGCATATGTGCCCCTTTCCTGGCTGGCCTAATTCTGGCAGCCGACCACAAGGCCACATAGAGCCGAACGTACCGATTTTGAGCCTACGAAGGACTAGGAGAGTGGCCTTGGTTAGCGACGCCGGTTACGGTACGGCGGTACTCGCAAAGTGGCGTGCAATGGTACCCCTAGTACTCCATCTGAAAATCGTAACCAGGGAGACATCCTAATGTGCTACAGTCTTGGCTTACTCGCGAACCTGGAGTATGTCGCGAGGAGTCTAGAAATGGGGAGGGTCGACCATTGAAACGCAAGAGAGCCTTATGGCTTGCAGTTAGCTTAACGTTCGGTGCCTCTCTCGCTAGCGCTGACAATATCACCTTTACCTGCGATCCAAATGTCGCAGCCGCAACCTGCAACTATTTGAACACCACGGTCGCGGGGAATTACACCAGCACGTTTACCAATGCAAATGCGGATTTCTACATCCAGTACGGCACAACTGGGCTTGCGTCGAGCACAACCGGTACCGACAATCAGGTTACCTACAGTCACTATGCGGCCGCCCTCGCCGCTGCCGCTGCTGCGAGCGGGAACCCTGTCCAAATTGATGCTGTCGCCGCTCTCAACTCGTTCGACGCCTCGGTCTACGGAACCGGCAACGTCGATATTACCAGTGCGCTCGCCAATGCACTTGGGATCAGTGGAGATGTCATAGGGGGCATTACCGGCACTACGGCAGGTGGTAGCATGTGTTCCAACCCAGATACGGTTGGCTGCTACAACGGCATCATCACTGTGACGAATGACCCGACAATCGCGCTGTACTATGACAACCTTGGTGGGCCAGAGCCTTCCGACGCGTTCGATTATTACAATACGGTGGAGCATGAAGTCGACGAACTTCTTGGAACTGTTTCGTGCGTGACCACCCAGACAAGTCCTCTGACCAATGACTGCCCGGGAAATCCCCCATCGGCGGTCGATTTGTTCCGGTATTCCGGCCCCGGAGCCCTTGTCCTTGACAAGACCTTGAGCACTACACCCGGTGCGTATTTCTCTTACGACGGCGGTGTCACGAACGGAGCCACGACAAACATAGGCGTGAAGTTCTACAACACTCTGGACAACGGCGATGACTACGCCGATTTTGTGACGAATTGCTCCGGCGGCCCTGGTTCATTTAGTGTTCAGGACGCGGAGGGCTGCCCGGGCACTGATGGCGGCCTCAACATCACCAACGACGGCGGTGCGGAAATCAACATGCTCAACGCGGTCGGGTATGAACTCGCTCCTTCTTCTAGTTCTGTGCCCGAGCCACGCACGTTTTTTCTGTTGGTTCCAGTACTGTTGCTCGGGGCTTATTTCGCCCGCCGCCGTTACCGCTTGGCGGCGTAACTGGCGGGCCGGCCGTTCGCAACTTTCTGATAGTAACGCACTATCACTCACTACCCACGGTCTCCCGGATCGTGCTAAACTCTTCAATGGATTTGTAATTTCGAATCTCTCCAGCCGGCTCCAGTATTGTCCTCTTTTACAGGCGGGTTGTGGTTTGATGGGATCGCATGAGGGATTCGAGTATTGGACAGGTGGGTGAGTGGTTAAAGCCAACAGACTGTAAATCTGTCCCTCCTTGCGAGGTACGAAGGTTCGAATCCTTCCCTGTCCACCAGAAAAGATTTTCAGCCGTTGTAGCTCAGTTGGTAGAGCGCGTCCTTGGTAAGGACGAGGTCACCAGTTCAATCCTGGTCAACGGCTCCATACAATCCGTTTCTGGTTTCTCGTTTCTGGTTCCAACCCGGGGCTGGGACGAGAAACTAGAAACGAGGAACTAGCAACGAGAGAACATGGCAAAAGAAAAATTTGATCGCAGCAAACCGCATGTGAACATCGGGACCATCGGACATATCGATCACGGCAAGACGACGTTGACGGCGGCGATTACGAAGGTGCTGGGCAAGCACAATCCGAAAGTGAAGTTCCGGTC
>DASYNU010000062.1:0-6204 GCA_036008345.1 Bryobacteraceae bacterium | reverse complement strand
CCGTCCGGTCCTTCCAGTGGTTCCCAGTGAATCAGGTCCGTTGAAGTGGCTAATCGGACGGTCCCTTCGCCCCAGTACATCCAATACTTGCCTTTGATCTTCGTTGCCATCAAGCGGCCCTTCGATACCCTGCAAACAATTCCAGCTGATTTGTAAGACAGCTCGGCGTACTTTGCGCCGGATAGAGCCGGACCGTATTTCGTCCACGTCACCAGATCTTTGGACGTAGCGATGGCAGCGGCAGTGCGTTTCCGGTTCCACTGGGTATAAGTGAGCACATAGGTCCCGTCCTCGCTTTCCACTAATCGGGGATCCTCACAACCTCCTGGCCATTCACGATCCTTCTGTGCATCCTCACTCGGATATAACACTGGCGTTGCACGGCGCGTGAAGTGAATTCCGTCGGGGCTTTCGGCCAATCCCAGCCGCGAGGTATGCATCCCGATGTCCATTTCGCCGGTGTCGTCTTCGGCGCGATACAAAACGTAGATTTTGCCGTTGCGGACGATGGCGGCTGGATTGAAAGTGTGGAGCGCCTCCCAATGCACCGGCGTTCTACGAATTGGGCACAGGAACACCGAGTCCTTGGCCGGCTGGATTGCCGGGTTGGCGCCCTCGGGACGAGTGAACGGCCCGATCTGCCACAACGCCAAGGCGAACAAAAAGCTTCGAGCGGTCATCGATCCGATTGTACGTGATATACTTTTGCTTCCGGCAGCACTTGTGATTTCAAGGCGTTCTCTCCTGAGAAACGCGGCGCTCGGTTTTGGCGCCCCGCTCATCAATCGGGGCCGCTTCGCTCTATTTGCGCAAAGCGAAATTGCATACTCCGCACTCACTCTTGAGTTAGTTCGCGCGGCCACTGTCATCGACATGTTGGGCTTGGTGACCTTGGACTTCCACAAGCTGTCGGCCTGGCAAGCGCGGCCGTCCCGCTTTCTCCCGGCCGATTTTCAAAAGCTGAAAGATTCCGGCATCACCATTTTTCACCCGGCCGTTGGCTACACCGAGGGCGATGTTTATCAAAGCTCCTTGCGGGACATAACCGGTTGGAATGCTTTGATCGCGGCGCGCCCGGACGATTTTCTGCGCATTGACCGCCCCACCGATCTCGAAAGCGCCAAAAAGCTCGGCAAGATCGGCATCGTGATCGGCCAGCAAAACTCGATGCACTTCCGTACCGTTGAGGACGTGGATTCCTTCTACGGTCTCGGCCAGCGAATTTCTCAACTCACTTATAAGCACAACCGCATCGGCGGCGGCTCATCAGACGCGAGTGATTCGGGCTTGAGCGAATACGGAGCGCAGATTCTGGATCGCATGAATACGGTTGGGATGGCGGTGGATGTTTCGCACTGCTCGGATCGCACTACGCTGGATGCCATTGAGGCATCGCGGAAGCCCGTTCTGATCACGCACGCCAATTGCCGCGCGCTGGTTCCAAACAGTCCTCGCTGCAAGACCGACGACGCGATTCAGCGGGCGGCTGCGAAGGGCGGGGTCATCGGCGTAACCATGGTCCGCTATTTTGTGCGTCCTGGCGGATCGGCCACTATCGAGGATGTGTTGGATCACATCGATCACGTGGTCAAGTTGGTTGGTATCGAACACGTCGGTCTGGGAAGCGACGTGGATCTGGCTGGGCGGGACGGTGTTCACCCCAAACGGAAAAACGATCTGGATGGCATCGACTATTCGAAGAAGATTTATGATCTCACTGAGGGATTGCTGCGACGGAAGTATTCCAGTCGCGACGTACAGTTGATTCTGGGCGGAAATTTCGAGCGTGCGCTATCGGAGATTTGGTCTGCGTAGGTTCCGAATATGCTTACTGATCTGGAACGACAGAAGGCGCTGGGATTGTTGAATCGAAGCCGGCAAACGTTGCTGGATGCGGTAGATGGTGTCACCGAGAATCAGGCGCGCTGGAAACCGGCGGCGGATCGGTGGTCCATCCTTGAATATGTGGAACACCTGGCTGTTTCCGATGACGGATTGATCGCGGTGATCAAACGGAGCCTCGCGACACCCGCGCGGCCGGAAACCGAAACGCAACGCCGCGAGCGCGAAACTAAAATTAAAGAGACGCCCGTTCCGCGCGGAGCTAATCGAGCGCCGGAGATGTTGCAACCGGGCGGCCGCTTTGCGTCCCTTCAGGCTGCGATCGCGGCGTTTCTGGCCGCGCGCGAGCGCAGCCTCCAGTATGCGCAAAATACCCAGGACGATCTGCGGAGTCACTTCGCGGATCACAATGTGCTGGGTCCGCTGGATGGATACCAGTGGCTGATGGGCAACGCCCGCCACGCCGAAACTCACGCAGGGCACATCCGCGAATTGCGTTCGATGGGCGAGTTTCCATCGGCTTAGACTTAGTTCAGATGAAATAATCGATCACACGCTGCAGGAAGTTGCGGTGCGATTTGTCCCCGGGTGCCGCTGGCTTTGGAACGGGGAGGGTCTCTGGCTTCAAGTCCTGCTCGCCGCAGTGCAGCTCAAGATTAGCGAGGCAATCCGCGATCGCTATTCTTTCGCTTCTCCCAAACGCGGATGCAATTCTGGTTTGTGGCGCATGCGCGCCTAACTGGATACGCAGCAGGCCAGGCCAAACATCGCGCTGTTCGTACTTCGCGCACAACCGGTGGGCGCGTGGAAGCATGGTTTCCAATTCGCGGCGCGCGGCAACGTAGGCGGATTGCGTCACCTCCAAATCCGGCGAGACGGTCTGGTGCGGCCGGGCTAGGCGATAATACTTGTGGTATTCGGCCTCCCAGGCGTCCACGGTTTGCAGGTAGCGTGCCACGCACACGCGAAGGTCCTGGATGAACTCAAGATTGGAACGAGTTTGCGTGGTGCCCATTTTCAATACCTCCGGCGAATGCGTCCGGCAACCTGAGTGGCTTGCAAGCTGCTGATCGCGCAGAATGCGAAAAGGTACGTCATTCCCATCCGTCCCGACAGACAGGCGAGACCGGCGAAGAGAACTGCGGCGGCTATCGAAATCTGCAGCGAGCGGAGCCGTCCCACTTGCGGATCTCGCTGTTCGAGAATAGCACGCGTGATTTGCCCGCCATCCAGAGGGAATACCGGCAGAAGATTCAAAAGGCTCCAAAAGAAATTGACGTAAAGCAGGTTATTCACAATGAAATAGACGTGAAGGTAGGAGTGGGGGTTGGAAGTGACCAACTTGAGCGAGGAAAGGTCCATGTACCGGGTGGGGATCACGATGGAGCTGAACGCGAATTGGCTTGATCCGCCGGCGGCGGTGGCCACCGCAGCCACAACGATCGCGAGCAACAGGCCGGCCGCCGGGCCCGCGGAGCAGACGGCGACATCGGTGAGACAATAGCGGCGGTAATTGTTTTTATCGCTTATTGCCAGGCCGCCGAAGCCCCACAGCACAATATGGCCACGGTCTCCGGCCAGACGCATGGCCGGCACATGGCCGAATTCGTGTATCAGGATTGAAACAAAAACGATGGCCACCCAATAAACAGTAAACCAGGGATTGCCTTGATCGCCGCCGAGCAGGAGCGCGGAAAGCCAGAAAAAAGGATGTACGCGCACTTCCGTTCCCAGGAATCGGAAACACCAATCGAATCGCGTGCGTCCGGGATCGTAGAGGCAGAACATGGCGAGGCGTGGCTTTCAGATATAAAATCGGCGAGGCCTGGAATTTCTATATGGTACTGAAGGTCGTTGGGTCCGCTCGCTTACGCGCACGGCTACGGGAGAATAGAAGAGGTCCACATCGAAAAGATCATGTACCTGTTCCATGTCCTGCGCTCATTCCTGCCGATCCATAACCCGATTGGCTTTGGCGCTAGCGATTTTATAGAGTTCGCCATCGCGGCTTTCCTGGTGCTTTTGGTGCTGGCGCGTGCCTGGGTGGAACCTGCGGCGCAATCGCTGGCGCGAAAGACCGGCTGGTGCATGCTGTTCTTGGCGCTGCTGGTGGTGGCTCTTCGATTGATTCTGCTTCCGGTGCATCCTGTTCCCACAGCCACTGGCGCCGATGATTTCAGCTACCTGCTTTTGGATGACACGCTGGCTCACTTCCGGCTTGCGAATCCGACGCATCCGATGCACCGATTCTTCGAAACGATTTTTGTTTTGCAGGAGCCGAGCTACAGTTCCATCTATCCAATCGGGCCGGCTCTTTTCTTGGCGCTAGGCCAAATGGTTTTCGGTCTTCCGTGGGCAGGCGTGCTGCTCTCGATGGCATTGTTTTGCGCGCTTTGCTTTTGGATGCTGCGCGGCTGGACCACGCCTGGGTGGGCGCTGGTGGGAGGGCTGTTGGCAGTTGCAGAGTTCGGCCCACTCAACATGTGGATGAATTGCTATTGGGGCGGCGCGGTATCGGCGATGTCCGGCTGTTTGGTGTTTGGCGCGCTGCCGCGGCTACGCGAATGTTTCCGGACACGCGATGCTGCGCTGTTGGGGTTGGGCATGGGACTGCAGATGCTCACGCGCCCATATGAATCGCTGTTTCTGGACCTGAGCGTGGTGTTGTTTTTCCTGCCGGAGTTGCGCCATAGATTGGCATGGCCGAAACTCGGGAGATTCGCGTTACCGGCGCTGCTGGCCGTGATTCCAGCGGCGGTATTATTGCTGTTCCAGAACAGGGCCGTGACGGGCAGTTGGACGACACTTCCGTATGCGCTCAGCCGGTATCAATACGGAGTACCTAACACGCTTACTTTCCAGGCCAACGCGGTTCCGCATCGAACGCTCACGGCAGCGCAGCAACTTTATTATGCAGGGCAATCCGCCGTGCATGGCCAAGCTGACACGGTGCTGAGCTACTTCGAACGCCTGGGCAGCCGCGCCGGGTTCTACCGCTTCTTTTTTCTGACTCCGCTCCTGTTAGCCGCACCGTTCTTTCTGCTTTATCTGCGCGAGTTCCGATTCGCGTGGATTGCTCTGACAGTTGTCTTATTTGCCCTGGGTTCTAATTTCTATCCATACTTTTTTCCGCATTACATCGCTGCGGTGACGTGCCTATTCGTTTTGATCGCTGTGCTCGGGCTCGGGCGGCTGAGCGAGCTCGGCGCAGGGGGGCAACTTGCAGCGCGCTGGATTCTTTTCCTGTGTGGCGCGCATTTCTTGCTCTGGTATGGCATTCACGCGCTGGGCGATCCCACGATCCTTCAGGGAACAGATCAATACGAGACGGGGGACTCCATTAACTACGGCGATCCGCAAGGGCGCATTGCGATCAACCGTCGGCTCGATGAGGCGCCGGGCAAGCAGCTTGTGTTTGTTCGCTATTTTTCGAGTCATCGATTTGATGAATGGATTCACAATGCGGCCGATATTGATGGCGCGCGCGTGGTTTGGGCGCTCGAGTTGAGCCCGGATGAGAACGTGAAGCTGAAGAGCTACTATCCGGATCGGAGGGTCTGGCTGTTGGAGCCGGATGCGCTGCCGCCTAGGTTGGTGCCGTATCCGGTGCGCAGCGGTGCCAGCCCATTTTTGACGGTGCAATAGAAATCCAGGCGCCTCCGAGGACGGCTAACAGGGACCGGCCGACCGCTCGAGCGCGGCGAGCGGTAACGTTTCCACTTCGTCATGTCAAAGTGGGATCAGCGTCCGTGGCTCCGCCTCAATCTGGATCAACGCCGTTTGTCCAGCCGGAGTGACTACGTAGACCGATTCGCTCCCTAGCAACGGAAAACCCATCGCCTCGTGTGCTGTCGTTTCGAGATAAACTTGTCCGTTTGCGCCACCTGCGCTCCTTGAATCGACAAAACTGATAACACGCCGCAAATACACAGCGGCCAGATCAGAACGTGCTGCCAGGAAACGGCTCAGTCAAAGAGCCAAAAGGTGGGATGCAACCGAGGTCCGAGAAAACTACGCTCGGAACCCGTTCGTTTTGCGAGCGAACTCCGGCAACTGTAGCACGGAACCGGCGTCTAGGAAGGGGAAACTGCATCAAGTCGTCCGAGCTAGTCCAATTCAGGTTCGAGGGCTAAGTTCTGGGAAACGCGCTTCCCTGAATATGGCATATTGACGTCCCTGGTTCCCTCGTCGGTGACCTGTGGGGGTCGGTACGTTATCCACCATTGAACTAAGCCTCCGGCAGGTCGAGCGTTGTTTGTGGTGTGGTCACAACGAAAGGAGTTTTTCTTGTGACCCCACTTCGACAACGGATGCTGGAGGATCTCCAGATTCGTCATTACTCGCCCACCACTACCCGGATTT
>DASYNU010000061.1:0-4416 GCA_036008345.1 Bryobacteraceae bacterium | reverse complement strand
TTCAAAGCCAAGGCCCCTGCGGGATTTGACGCTACCGCAACCACTACAGTGGCCGTTGACGGCAATCGCGATCTCACGGCGTTCAGTCTGAGCACGTATTACGCCGGCGCCACTTTCAACTTCGTCCCCAATGGTTCGCCCGTTACTGTCACCCGCGATGTCATCCGCACACAGAGCTGCAACACCTGCCACGACCAATTGGCGTTTCATGGCGGGTATGCCCACGGCATGCAGATGTGTGTTCTCTGCCACCAGCCGCAAAACGCCGATCCGAGCACGGGCAAGTCTCTAGACCTCAAGGTAATGGCGCATAAGATCCACATGGGCTCCCAGTTGCCCAGCGTGGTGGGCACTAAGACAACTCCCGGCGTCCCGTATCAAATCGTCGGCTTCGGGAATTCGGTCAACGATTTTTCTACGGTGGTGGATCCAGCCGATCCGCGGCGTTGCGGAGTCTGCCACAGCCAAAGCACGGGAGCCGCACAGGCCAAAGCCTTTCTGACCAAGCCCAGCCGGGCCGCGTGCGGAGCCTGTCACGACGACCTCAACTTCGCCACTGGCGCCAACCACCCGGGAGGATTTCAGCCGGATGACAACGAGTGCCACAACTGCCATATTCCTCAGGGTGAGCTACCGTTCGATGCCTCCATCATGGGAGCGCACGTGGTGTCCAACGACACTGCGGCCTCATACCCGCAGAACCCGGATACACTCATAACGAGCATCAACGTAGTCATCACGGGCGTAACCAACAGCATGGCCGGGCAGAAGCCGGTGGTTGCATACACAGTGAAGGATATGAAGGGCCATCCGATCGCTTTGAACGATCCCACGCTAGAGGACATGCAGTTCACCATGGCAGGCCCGACAACCGATTACGGTTACACCAGTTTCGGCAGCGATGTCACCACTCCCGGTTACGTGGGTGAGGATGGCACTCAGGGAAAGTGTGATTCGAGCGGCAACTGCACCTACACGTTCCAGCACGCGATTCCGGCCAAAGCCACGGGAACATTTGCCATCGGTGTAGAATCCGAGCGGCTAGAGAACATTCTGACGGGCACCAACTCGGCCCAGCAAGTGGAGAGTGGAACTCCGAATTCAATTTTCTACTTCTCGGTGGACGGCTCGCCGGTTCAGCCACGCCGGACCGTAGTGGCCGAAACTAACTGCAATCAATGCCACACACACCTGACTCTCCACGGAAATCGGCGCAACACTCCTGAATACTGCGTAATGTGCCATAACCCGTCCGATACCGACTTTTCACAGCGGAAGGCCGGGCAGGCGGCGCAGACCATTAACTTCGCCGTCATGGTTCACCGCATTCACGACGGCGTGAATGCGGCGGCCGATGGCCCCAAGAACCCCTTCATCATCGCGGGCTTCGGAGGGAGTACGCACGACTTTTCCGGTGTGCTCTATCCGGCGATGAGCCCGTCGGGACAGGCCACATATACGCAAAACTGCTCGATGTGCCACGTCAACAGCAGCGAGCAGAATCTGCCTGAGGGCTTGAATCCGGTGGTTGATCCCCAAGGCTGGATCAATCCAGTGGGGGCAACGGCGTCGGCTTGCAGCGGATGCCACGTTGCGCAGGATGCGGCGGCTCACTTTGCAGCGATGACCAATTCGTTGGGAGAGAGCTGCACCGTATGCCATCAGGCCGGAGCGGCCTTCGATGTCGACAAGGTTCATGCGCAATAGTGCCCATATTCTGTGATGACCAAACGGCGCGCGGCGATACTCAGTCTGGTTTTGGGTGCGGCTGCCCTTCCACGGGCAGCCGCTCAAGCGCCGCCTGGTTTCGCCGGGTCTGAGACCTGCAAGACCTGTCACGAAGACATCTATAACGGGTTCGCCACGAGCCCGCATCATGTGGTGGATGTTGACGCCAAACGCGAGTGGCAGGGACGGGGCTGCGAGTCCTGTCACGGTCCAGGCCAAGCGCATACCGAGGGACCAACCGCCGACAATATCCGAAATCCGGCGAAGCTGACAGCCGCCGCGGCCGACAAAATATGTCTCAGCTGTCATCTAAACCAGCCGACGCACGTTGGCCGGCTGGAAAGCAGCCACGCCAAGAACCAGATTTCGTGTACGGCTTGCCATAAAGTGCATGCGAGCGAACCGCTGGTGGTTCGCAAGGCCGAGGCGACTAATAAGCTGTGCGGGAGCTGCCACTTAAACGTGTGGGCCCAGTTCCAGCGGCCCTTCCACCACAAGCTGCCGGAGGGAGCGATGAGCTGCGTCGATTGTCACAATCCGCATGGCAGTATTCGGCACGCGATGCTCCAAAGCTTCGCGGCCAATGAGCCGGGGTGCTTCGCGTGTCATGGCGACAAACGGGGTCCATTCACGTTCGAACATGCACCAGTGCGCTTTGAAGGCTGCGCGGCGTGTCACGAGCCGCATGGATCGGCGAATCCAAGAATGCTGACACGCGCCAATGTTCGCTTTGTTTGCCTGGAGTGCCATGCGAACCTACCCGCAATGCCCTCAAAAGTCGCGGGCGTGGTGCCGCCGGCGTTTCACGATTTACGTTCGCCGGTGTTTCAGAACTGCACCGTGTGCCACCAGAAAATTCACGGTAGTCACTTGGATCGGAATCTGCTCAAATGAAGACGCTCATGGCCCTGGTAGTTGTATGGCCGGTCTTGGGACAGCCCCCCGCGACACCTACACCCGCTGCAACCGCGCCAGCTACAACCCCTGCGCCGGCCACGTCTCCTTCGCCAACTACGCCCCCTGGAACTGCAGCGTCCACCAACAGCGGCGATACGGCTTCGCCAGTTCCATCCACCGAACCGGCGCTCACCGGTTGGATCGACTTCGGCTATCGTTGGAACACCGGGGTAGCCGGCAGCCTGGACACATATCGCAGCATCATCAATCTTGGCTCGGGGCCCAAGCTGCTCGGAACCGACTTCACGCTGACGGATCCCAAACACCGTTGGTTCGATACGATTCAAGTGCGGGCCGACAGCTGGGGCGATGAGCCTTCGTCAGCAGTTCATGTGGAAGCTAAGAAATCGAACCTGTACGATTTCAACGCGGACTACCGCGATTTCGCCTATTTCAACTTTTTGCCATCCTACGCCGATCCGCTGCTCGGCAGCGGCGTGGTCCTGGATGAACAGTCTTTCGACACCCGGCGCAAGATAGCCGCGCTTTCGCTCGATATCCTGCCCGGCCATTGGTGGAGACCGTATTTCGGCTGGGATCACGATTCCGGCGCGGGTACCGGTGCAACCGTCTTTGTTTCCGACGGCAACAACTATCCCGTACCTAACACGCTCCGGGATTCCACAGATCTCTACCGCGGCGGCGTGCGCTTCGAGAAGCCCCGGCTGCATGTGACTCTGGAAGAGGGCGGCACAGTTTTCAAGAGCGACCAAAGCTTGTTTCAAAATCCTGGCTCCCTGAATTCCGGCAACTTTCCGGCGCCGGTGTTCGGCCAAACTCTGGATTTGGGCAGCTTGCTGGCTGCTTACGGTATTGGCGGGTCGAGCGCCTACACCAAGGCCTTGCTTACCGCGAGTCCTACCAATTGGTTGGATATCTACGGTCAGTTTCTTTTCAGCCAGCCGGACAGTCACGTTCACTATCAGCAGACCGACGCCGGCAATCTTTATTTGCAAAGCCAAATTCTGTTTTACTCAGGCGAGCAGCAATTGATCGCCGCCTCGGCCGGGCAGCCACATACCTCGGCCAGTCTCGGCGCTGAAGTTCGTCCGTTTAAACATTTGCGGATTGTCGAGTCCTGGCTGACGGATCGGCTGCATGACTCGGGCTCGGCTGCCTCCACGCAAACGCTGATGCTCACCGGAACTTCGGTCCTGCTCAGTTCTCTGCTCGCTTCCACATTGGCGTCCAATTATAGCCAAGAGGCGGTGGACGTTTTTTTCGACGCGACGTCCAAGCTCACGCTGCGTGGGGGCTACCGTTATATATGGGGCGATGCGAAGTATGCGTTCCTGCCTCCCGAAGGTCTAGCGAGTTCGGATCGGGAGAATCTCCGGCAGAACATAGGGCTGGCCTCGGCGACATTCCGGCCCAGCCAGAAAATCTCGGTGACAGGCGAGATCGAGGGGGCATCCAGCAGCGGTGTTTACTTCCGCACCAGCCTTTACAACTATCAGAAGGTACGGGCGCAAGCGCGCTACCAACCCCTGCAATCGCTGAGCATTTCAGCCGATTTCATGCTGCTCAATAATCAGAATCCACTGGCTGGAACCAATTATGATTACTCATCGCATCAGGAGTCTCTGTCCTTCTACTGGTCGCCTCGCGGCGGCAAATGGTGGGACATCCAGGGTTCCTATTCGCGGTCCGATCTGCGGTCCAACATCAGTTTTCTCGAGCCGGAGGATTTGTCGCCGCAAGTGTCGCGCTATCGCGACAATGCCCATACGG